>CAZBWP010000142.1:0-4454 GCA_964495295.1 uncultured Rhodospirillaceae bacterium
ACGCCTTGCCGGCGCGCATCGCCTACCTCGATCGCGACTGCGTCTATCGGTTCGTCAATCAGTCGTACGAACGCGACTTCGGCCGACCGGCAGCGGAGATCTTAGGCATGCACGCGCGCGACCTGCTCGGCGACGACGTGTTCCGCGACATCGTTCCGTACATCGAAGAGGCGCTGGCGGGTCGCGAGGTTCGCTTCGATTACGTCCTCGACACCACGTCCGAAACGCGGCGCAACGAGGTGACATACACCCCGGAGGTGGCCAGCGACGGCACGGTCGGTGGCTTCTATGTTCTCGTCGTGGACGTGACGGCGCGTCACGAAAGCGAGCGGGCCCTGCGCGAAAGCCGGGACCTGTTGAAAAGCGCCGAGCGCATCGCCCACTTCGGCAGCTGGTCGTGGGACTTCGCGACCGATCGCTGCGCCTGGTCTGACGGGCACTTTCTGATCTTCGGCTACCAGCCCGGCGCGGTCGAGCCGACCGCCCGGCTGGTCATGGATGCCGTCCATCCGGCGGACCGCTCCCGGGTCAAGGCGGCGGTGGCAGCGGCGCTGGCCGGCACGTCACCCTTTGATGTCGAGTTCCGCATCGTCCGCCCGGACGGCAGCGTCCGACTGGTGAGCGATCGCGGCGAGGTGCTGCGCGACGCCGCCGGCCGGCCGCAACGCATCGTCGGCTCGGTCCTCGACATCACCGACCGCAAGTTGAGCGAGGACGCCCTGTTTGCCGAGAAGGAACGGGCCGAGGTGACCCTGCACGCCATCGGCGATGCCGTGATCTCCACCGATGCCGACGGCCGCATCGACTACCTCAATCCGGTCGCCGAATGGCTCACCGGCTGGACCCTGAAAGAGGCGCACGGGCGGGCATTGCTCGACGTGATGCACATCGTCGATGAGCAGACCGGAGAGGCGGCCCCCGATCCGTTGGCGCAATGCCTGGCGAAGGCGGCGCCCACGGCTCCCCAGCGGCCGGTTTACCTGGCCTCGCGGCGCGGCATCGATTTCGCGATCGACATGGTCGCCTCGCCAATCCGCGCCCGTGCCGGCGGCCTGATCGGCGCCGTCCTGGTGTTTCGCGACGTCACCGAAACGCGCAGGCGCACGCGGCAACTGGTCCACGAGGCATCCCATGACCCGCTGACCGGTCTGGTCAATCGGCGGGAGTTCGATCGCCGCCTGGAACGCGCGGTTGCCAGCGCGCGCACGCACGGCTGGAATCACGCGGTGTGCTTCCTCGACCTGGACGCGTTCAAGGGTGTCAACGACGCCGCCGGACACGCCGCCGGAGATGCCTTGCTGGCGCAGATCAGAGGACTGTTTGTCGGCAAGTTCCGGGAGCGCGACACGTTCGCGCGGCTGGGTGGCGACGAGTTCGCATTGCTGCTCGACGCCTGCGCGCTAGAGGAAGCCATCAAGATTGCCGAGACCATCGTCGCCACCATTCGCGATCACCGCTTCGTCTGGAAGGACCGCAGCTACCAAGTCGGTGTCAGCGTCGGCGTCGTGCCCATCGGGCCGGACTCGCAGGATGCCACGCAGGTGCTGACGCGTGCCGATCTCGCCTGCTACGCCGCCAAGCAGGCGGGCGGCAACCGTGTGCACTACGTCCGACCGGGCGCGGCCGAAGTCTCGTCGGGGCACGGGGAGGTGCTGCTCGCCGGCCGCCTCCAGACGGCCCTCGAAGAGCGGCGGTTCCGACTCTTGTGCCAGCCGATGGTAGCCCTGTCGGCGCGACCCGGCACGGCCGACCTGTGGGAGGTGCTGCTCCGTCTCGTCGAGGTTGACGGAGACCTGGTCCGGCCCGATGCCTTCATCTCGGCGGCCGATCGCTTCGGTCTCATGGGGGCGATCGATCGCTGGGTGATCGACACGGCCATCGCCTTCCTCGCAACCGACCTGCAGGCGCGGCCGGCGGTCGGCTTGGCGATCAACCTCTCAAGCAATTCCATCAACGATTCGGGAATGGCCGACTACGTCGGCTCCCGGCTGGATCGCTACGGCATCGCGCCGCATCGGCTCTGTTTCGAATTCGCGGAAACCCTGACGGCCCGGAACGTCGGCAATGCTGCCACGCTGGCCCGCGACTTGAAGGTCCTGGGGGCGCGGGTGGCGCTCGACGATTTCGGCGCCGGTCTCTGCTCGTTCGCCCATCTCAAGGCCTTGCCGGCCGACTTCCTGAAGATCGACGGCAGTTTCGTGCGTGACATGGTGGACAGTACCGTCGATGCCGCCTTTGTCGCCGCGGCGCAGACGGCGGGCCGGACCATGGGAATCGAGACGGTCGGCGAATATGCCCACACCGCGGCGGTCGTCGAACGCTTGCGGGAACTGGGTGTCGATCGCGCCCAGGGCTACGCCTTCGGCGAGCCGCAACCGCTGGACGTCATCGGCGACGACCTGGCCATGGTTCCGTTCCCAGCGTGAGCTGGCGCGACGCCGCGCCGCCGCCCTCTCAGACGCCGCGGAAGGTCGGCCGGCGGCGCTCCAGAAACGCCGCGATCCCCTCGCGGCCATCGGCGGTCGCGGCGACCTCGGCGATGCCGCGCCCTTCCGCTTCCATGCGGGTTTCGAGGCCGCCCGTGAAGCTGTCACACAACAACCGCTTGACGCCGGCGAATGCGGCGGTGGGACCGCGGGCGATGGTCGCCGCCAGTGCGGCCGCTTCATCGGCGAGCCTGTCGTCGGCGACGACGCGTGTCACCAGGCCCCAGTCATGGGCTTCGGGGGCGGTGAGCCGGCGGTTGGTCAGCATCAACTCCTGGGTCCGGCGAAGGCCGATGAGGCGCGGCAGCAGCCAGCTCGACGCCCCGTCCGGCACCAGCCCCGCCGCCGTGTAGGCCATGGTGAAGGTGGCCGATTCGGCGGCCAGAACCAGGTCGCCCGCGGCGGCGAGGCTCATGCCGGCGCCGGCGGCGGCGCCGTTGACGGCGATCACCAGCGGGGCCCGCATGCGGACGAAATGGCTGACCGCGGCATGCAGGTGGACGGTCATCTCCTTCAGGCCGCTGGGCAGCAGGGCCCCATATGCGGACATCGCCCTGAGGTCGCCGCCGGCGCAGAAGAACCGCCCGGTGCCGGTCAGCAGGACGGCCCGCACGTCCGGGTCGTGATCGCAGCGGATCGCCGCCTGCATCAGGGCGCGGGCCAAGTCCAGGTCGAGGGCGTTGGCCTCCGGTCGGTCGAGGGTGAGGCGTGCCACGTGGTCGGCAAGCTCGAATCTGAGGGCGGTTTCGGTCATCGCATGATCTCCCGGTTGGTCGTCCGTCGCCGGCGGGTGTTCGGCTTCCGCGGCGTTCGCGCCCGACACTGGACAAATCGATCGGCGTGAAGGACGGTGTGTGGATCGTTTCCTCAGCGACAGGGATGCGCGGCGCGATGATGCGTGATCGAACGGGTGCGGAGCAACGCCGACGCGTGCGGCGGACCGCATGCGCGGTTCTTTCGACGCTGTTTCTTGCGACGGCGGCGGCCGGTGCCGACACCGTGCCGGACTGGTGGGAGGTGGACGGGCCGACGAAACAGCCGTCCGACGTGTTCGGCACGTACACCCGCGGCTGCGTCGCCGGTACCCAGGCCCTGCCCCTCGACGGCCCCGGCCACCAGGTGATGCGTCCGTCGCGCGACCGGTTCTACGGCCATCCCCTGCTGATCCGCTTCCTCAATGACTTCTCCGATCGCATCCGGGCGGCCGGCCACCCCGGTCTCCTGATCGGCGACCTGGCGCAGCCGCGGGGCGGTCCCATGCAATCCGGGCATGCCAGCCATCAGCTTGGACTCGATGCCGATATCTGGTTTCTGGCGGCGCCGAACCGGCGCCTCAGCGGCGAGGAGCGGGAGACCCTGTCCGCCGTGTCCCTGCTCGACGCGAGCGGCTGGGCGGTGGATCGGCGGCTCTGGGGCGACCGACCGATGGCGTTGCTGCGCACCGCGTCCGAGGCGCCCGAGGTATCGCGCATCTTCGTCCATCCGGCAATCAAGCAGGCGCTGTGCGAGACGGTGGGTGGCGATCGGGAGTGGCTGCGGAAGATCCGCCCGTGGTGGGGACACCACTATCATTTCCACATCCGGCTCGGCTGTCCTGCGGATGCCAGCCGCTGCGTCGACCAGGCGCCAGCCCCTGCGGGTGACGGTTGCGACGCCGGCCTCGCCTGGTGGTTCTCGGACGAGGCCCGGCAAAAGGCGGAGGCCATCGCCAGGTACTCTGGACCGCGCCGCCGGATCACCCTGGCGGAGTTGCCCGAGGCGTGCCGGGCCGTGCTGCTCGCGGACTGACCTGCCGGCATGGGTCAGCGAGCGGCGGATTCCCCATTGGCTCCCGGCGACTCCTCGACTAGGGTGACCACCCGGCGCGGGCGAGGCGAGGCGGTCCCAGGCTTGTCTCCCGCGCCGTCCATATCCACGAAATTGAGCGAAGCTCAGGAGGAATCATGCGTTCTCTCGCGGCCTTGACAG
>CAZBWP010000142.1:4554-6594 GCA_964495295.1 uncultured Rhodospirillaceae bacterium
GGGAAATCCGCATCGTTGAAGACATAGCCGTTGCGCTCTTCGGGCGGACGCTCCGAGGTGTCACGATCGTAGACGGTGTCGACCAGGCCGCCGACGGCGCGCACCACCGGCACCGTGCCGTAGCGCATGGCGATAAGCTGGGCGAGGCCGCACGGCTCGAACAGACTGGGCACGACCATCATGTCGGCGCCGGCATAGATCAGGTGCGCCAGTTGCTCGTTGAAGCCGATTTCCAGATGACAATCCGGATTGTCGTTCAAATGATGCTTGAGTTGCCAGAAGTGATTGTTGATGCCGGACTCCCCGGCCGCGCCGAGCAGCACGAATTGCGCACCGTTCTCCAGACAGTAGAACATGGCGTGCTGGATCAAATGCACGCCTTTCTGCGCATCGAGCCGGCCGACGTAGGCGACGAGCGGCTTGAAGTCCCGGCGCATCCACAGGCGGTCGCGCAATGCTTCCTTGTTCGGGTACTTGTCGTCGACATTCCAGACATTGTAGTGCGACGGAATGAACCGGTCGATTTCCGGATTCCAGATGTCGTAATCGACGCCGTTGAGCACGCCGCCGAACTTGTGGCCGTGCACGGCAAGCGCATGTCCGAGTCCGTGGCCCTGATCGGTATGCTGGGCCTCCCAGGCATGGTGTGGTGAGACGGTGTTGACGAAATTCGCATAGACGATACCGCCCTTCATCAAATTGATGGCGGTGTTGTTGTGATCGTCGCCGAGGCGGTCCTTGTGGAAGTAGTAGTCAGGGCGGTTCAGGCCCGTCGCCGTCAGAACCTGCGGGCCGGTGATGCCCTGGTGCTTGAAGTTGTGGATCGTGTAGCAGACCCGCTGCCGGTCCATGCCATACCGGTTATAGACTTCGTACAGGAGAACCGGAATCAGGCCGGTCTGCCAGTCGTGGCAATGGATGATGTCCGGCCGCTTGTCGGCCTTCAGCATGAACTCCATGGCCGCTTTGCAGAAGAACGCAAAGCGCATCACATCATCGTGTTGGCCGTAGAAACACCCGCGAGTATAAAATCCCTCATTGGAGTGCGGATCAATGAAGAAACACTTCCGGCCATGAACAAAGCCGAACCAGATGCTGCAGGGAACCGCACCGCCGAACCACGGAACCCAGAGCTCTTCCCATATTTTGTGAAGCCCCCAGATTTCGTCATACCACATGCAGTCATACTTGGGGAGAATGATTTCGACGGCATTGCCGCGGATCTCCAGCTCGCGGCTGAGACCGAAAACGACATCTCCCAGCCCTCCGACCTTCGCGACGGGGGCCATTTCTGACGAAATCATCGTGATATACATGCTCGGCCTTCTTTCGCGTGTTCCTGACCCGCCGCTCGACATGCGGACCTTCGTGCGGGCGTCCGTTGCGATCGCTGAGAAATCCACGGTGGCCCGTGGCGCGCTGCCTGACCGCGGCCCGACGCTCGCTCGATCGGGCAACCATTGTGCATCGCAGCAAACCGCAGGTCCAGAATTACTCCCGATCGGTGTGGACCGAAAGTGCCGGTCGGCCGGCGGTGGCGCGGTGCCGGCGGCACCCGGGGAGCGGAGGGTCCCCGGGTGCCGCCGATGTGCCGCTGTTGCCGCGTCAGCCCCTTGGCTCGATGGGGACCGGCTTGACGCCCCAGATCTCCTGAGCGTACTGGGCGATCGTCCGATCGGAGCTGAACTTGCCGGTCCGCGCGATGTTGATGGCCGCCTTGCGCGTCCACGTATCCTGATCGCGGAACTCCCGGTCGACGGCCGCCTGTGCCTCGATGTAGCTGCGCAGGTCGGCGAGGTTCATGTAGTAGTCTCCCTCGTCGAGGATCGCCGAGACGATCGGCTGGAAGATTCCCGGCTCGTTCATGCTGAAGAAGTCGTTCTTGATCAGATCGACGGCGCTCCGGATCTCCTGATCCGAGTCGTAGACGGTCCGGGGATTGTAGGAGTGGCGGGAGGCGGCGACCTGGTCCGCGGTCAGGCCGAAGATGAAGATGTTCTCGTCGCCGACTTCCTCGCGGATCTCGATGTTGGCGCCGTC
>CAZBWP010000143.1:0-6558 GCA_964495295.1 uncultured Rhodospirillaceae bacterium
GACTTCCTCGCAAGCCTCCTCACCGCATGACGCGTTCACCCGATTCCCCTGGGGCATGGGAGCGCTCCGCCCGCGTCGGTTGGGCCGAAAGGCATGTCCAGGGTTGACCCTCAGAAAGGGCGGAGTTTGGAAAAGCCGCTCGCCCGGACCTATCCGAGGGGACGCCGATGGGCTGAGCTACTCGACCACCAACGCTTCGGCGGATGCTCAAGGGATGAGGGAATTGAAGCGCGATTTTCCTGAGGACATTCCGGAGGTATGATCCGATGGAAGGGGCGTCGGACCGCTCGCGTCCATTCGCGCTTGGAGGAAGGGGGAGGCGACGATGTCGCATGGCGCGTTCAAGGGAGTGTTTCCCTATCTGGTGTCGCCGATCGATGCGAGAGGGGCCGTCAAAGAGGCCGTATTGCGGCGACTTGTCGAGCACGTCATCAAGGCCGGGGTTCACGGCGTTACCCCGCTCGGCAGCACCGGCGAATTTGCCTATCTGTCTTGGGAACAGAAACGGCGGGTTGTGGAAGTTGTTGTCGAAGCGACCGCCGGCAGGGTCCCTGTCGTCGCTGGTGTCGCCGCGACAACAACGGCCGAAGCGTGCCGCCAAGCGCGTGAATTCGAAGCGATCGGTGTTGATGGTGTCAACGCAGTCTTGGAAGTATATTTCCCGATCACAGATGACAGTGTCGTCCATTACTTTACCGACATGGCAGAAGCTGTGAAATTGCCGATCGTGTTGTATACCAATCCAAACTTCCAACGGTCAGACCTCACCGTGGCGACAATTGAACGCCTCTCCCATGTTGATAATATTCGCTATCTCAAGGATGCATCAACCAATACCGGCCGACTGTTGTCAATCATGAATGCCGTCGGCGATCGACTGACCGTGTTTGCTGCATCGTCACACGTTCCGGTGGCGGTGATGCTGATCGGCGGGGCAGGGTGGTTTGCCGGTCCAGCCTGCCTTGTCCCAGAACAGAGCGTCAGATTGTACGACTTCGCGCGGAGCGGCCAATGGGAGTCCGCGATGAGTCTGCAGCGTCAACTCTGGCGGATCAATGAGGTGTTTGCGAAATACTCGCTCGCCGCCTGCGTCAAAGGCGGTTTGGAACTCATGGGGTTTGATGTTGGCATGCCGCTATCGCCGCAGGCGGCCCTGACCGAAGATGGACGCAACGAGGTGGCAGCAACCCTCAGGCAAATCGGAGTGCTCGGCTGAGGCCTTATGTCACGATTGGCGGGAAGCATCGATGTGATCCGGGATGGATCTTCGGATAAGGACGATGCTTTCCGAAAGTCCATATAATGCGAAGAATGTGCCGAGGCGCGGTCCTTCATCTTGACCCAGAAGGATTTGATAAAGAGCACGAAACCAATCGCGAAGGGAGACGAAGCAGGGGTGCCGCTTGCCGACCTCGTAAATCTCGGTCTGGATCGTCTCCGCATCGGCATCGACAGGCAAGGTCGCCAGCGTTTCCGCGAGATCAATGAGCGCCTGGGTCTCTTCAATGTCGGGCCGTCGGTATTGTTTGGCAGCCTTTACGAAGTCGCGGTAAAAGGCAATCGCATACTCGACAAGTCGGTCAAGAATCGGTGCTGACTGTGGCGTTGCGTCCGGTCGATAACGTGAGATGAAATGCCACAGAACCGCTTTATCCTCAGTATGGCAGACACTCGCGAGATTGAGCAAAACTGCGTAGCTTAAGAATGCGACTTCCTGCGGCGGTTCGCCGTTGTGGATGAACCAAACAGGATTGCTGAGCCGGCATCGCGTATCCTGCTCCGGAAATGCTTCGATATTCGACAAATATTCATCGACTGCCCGGGGAATAACATCGAAATATAGGCGCTTCGCGGTCTTTGGCTTGTTAAACATGAATTGGGATAGACTTTCGGGCGGTGCGTAGCGTAGCCAGTCTTCTACCGAAAGTCCATTTCCGCGAGACTTCGAAATCTTCTCTCCATTCTCGTCAAAAAAGAGTTCATAGGCGAAGCCAACCGGTGGAACGGCCCCGAGGATGCGGCAGATCTTTTGGGAGAGACGGGCCGAGTCGACGAGGTCCTTCCCCATCATCTCGTAGTCGATCCCGAGGGCAGCCCAGCGCATGGCCCAGTCAACCTTCCACTGAAGCTTGCTCGCGCCACCGGTTACCGATGTTTCGACCTTGCCGTTGTGGGGGTCCAGATAGACAATGGTGCCGGCCATCGGGTTCTGTTCTATAATTGGTACTTGAAGAACCTTGCCGGTGCGGGCGCAGATTGGCAGGAACGGACTGTAGGTGGCGCGGCGTTCCGGACCGAGCGTGGGTAAGACAACGCTGATGACCTCATCGTAACACTCCAGCACGCGGCGCAACACGGTGTCGAACCGACCGCTCCGATAACACTCCGTTGCGCTCATGAACTCGTATTCGAACCCGAACGAATCCAAAAACGCGCATAGCCGAGCATTATTGTGGTGCCCAAAGCTCTCGTGTGTCCCGAACGGGTCAGGCACGGCCGTGAGCGGCTTGCCAAGGTGTGGGATTAGGGCCGCCCGGTTTGGAACGTTCGTCGGCACCCGTCGCAGACCGTCCATGTCGTCGGAAAATGCGACGAGACGCGTCGGCCGGTCCTCCAGCACAGTAAAGGCTTGGCGGACCATCGTGGTCCGCGCCACTTCCCCGAACGTCCCGATGTGCGGCAAACCGGAAGGCCCGTAACCGGTTTCTAGGACGACGGGTGCGGACTTGTCGGGTAGCATCGCGGTACGCTTTGCCAGCGTGCGTGCCTCGGCGAAAGGCCACACGTTGATGTGCTGGGCCTTCGCACGCAAATCGGCCGCATGCAATCCAGGATGGTACGAGGCCATCGGTTGGGATCCAGTGTCGATTGCTGATGGGATCCGAACGTACGAGGCCGGCTCCGGAGCGTCAACGCTTGCAACAACGGTTCGTCAACTCTCCTGGTCCGTCGCGATCGCGTGCCAACCTTTGCCTGCAGCAATCAGGCAACTGAGGCCATCATGGCGCGTGACCACAATGGTAAAGGTCCCCGAAGGGGATGCAAACACTTCGACCATCTGACCGGCCGCGGTCAAACCGCGGGCAACCGGCTGCTCACCATATTGAATACTGAGCCGGGTGACCACGTCCGACCGATGATGACATGGCGTGTCTGCAAACGCGGGAAAAGATAAGGCAATCTGCGCACAGCAAATCACCACCAGGCTAAGTCGGCGCGCGGCTGACATTGCATGTTCCTTTTGTGGATCGGTTGATGAGGCGGGCAAGCGGCCCTTGGACAATGGTGCGCACTCAGGGCACAAAGCGGTCGTCGGCGACATGGATGCGGCCGCCAAGCGTCCAGGGAGGCGGCGCGTCCTGCGGGTGAGGGTAGGACGACCACGACAGCCGTACCGGCTCGGCGAGCAGACACCCCGCGACCGCGTCCAAGCCGTCGTCGCGACAACCCGTGCCTGGGCGCCACTCTCGCATCTCGCGCATGAAAGCGGTGGCAAGGACGCCTGCGTGGACGTGGAGGCGACCGGCCGCAAGAACGGCTTCAAAGGCGTCGAGGATACGAAGATCCTTGTTCCGTTTTGACGCATGTTCAAGAACGGAGCAGCGGATCCGTGAGGCGCGCAGTTCTCGCCTCAGGAGCCCTGGGAGAAAACGCCCGAGACCATTGGTCTCGATCACAATTGATGGAAGATGGTTCTGTTTGACGAAGGACGCCACTTGGTGACACATGTCGGTGGCGGCGTCGGTATCGCAATCGGCAGACGCCGAGTGAAAAAGGTATCGGATATCATGGATCCAATATTGACCGTCCGCACTTGTGAATACACACGCGATAACGCTTGCATCTCCACTGTCTCGTGACCCATATGCTGGATCCCACCAGCAAGATGCTGAAACGAGACGTCGTTCACCGAGATACAGGCGCGCCTCAGTGTTTCCCTCTCGGTAGTCGAGGCGCTCGTGATATATGGATATCAGGTCAGGATCTAGCCGCCCGTCGGCGATGTTCACAGGCTGTAGGAGCATTTGGCTTTTAAACTTGTTCGGACCGCTCTCCAGAATAAGCGACTCGATGTGCTCGGTTGGGAAACGATCCGGCCAGCGACTGTTGCCGTCGCCATCAAGCAGCGGTAGGGAAAGTCGAGAGTAGTGCATCAGAAAAGGGCGCGCCTCGCCGCTCTCCGGGTATGTTTTTTCACTATAAATACTATAGTAGGTATGCGGTGTCCCGATAAAAAGCTGTAACCCATTCGGCACCTTTACATATTCTAGCTCTTGCAATCGCTCTCGTAATTCGAGGCGCTTTTGTGCTGTGTGGCATGTATTCGGAACCTCAACGTCATCGCAAATAATTACGTCAGCGCGGAGCCCAGTAATATTAGCGCCAATGCCTTTGGCAAGCATTGACGGATCACGGAGCTCGGCATTCCGATGGACGGTGAACTGTTCTGCTGCCCATTGGTCCCCGCGGGTCGGCTTGAGAGACTGGGTAAAGGGATGACGCTCGACTAAGCGCTTTACGTTTCGCACCATCTTTTTTGCCAGCGCAAAGTCCGCAGCGAGCACGAGAATTCTTGTATCGGGATTGCGGAACAGGAGCCAAGCTGCAAAAAGGCCGACTAGAGTCGATTTGCCGGAGTTGCGAAAAGCTAGCAGCAATAGCTTTTGGTCGCGGGCGTTCCATCGTTCCGCGAGCCATTTTGCCATCTGTATATGGAGCATCGGTGTATGTTGATTCTGGAATCGGTTCCAGATCCAGACAAATTCTTCGAAACGAAGTGCCGAAGCGTTTGCAACAAGGGTTTGCTTAAAACGGAGGCTACTAGTCATCGTCGAGTTTGAACCAGTGCTAAGAGATAGTAATATAGATTGCTCGTCCAGCGGTGCATTTGGATCGCCCCGATGGCTAGCCATTTATTGCTCGTGACGCGATACATCATGCCCGTTCGACCGTCATGTCGAGGGCAGCGCGCGCTTCTTTGAGCAGTTCGTGCAGATCGAGGTCAATGGCCACATCTTGATCAGAGGTGATCTCAAGGTCGCTCTCGGTCCGACCCACTCGAAGGAGTTGTTCAATGTGACCGAGCGCCGCTCGGCATGCCATCTGATGCGAGGCGATCCCCTTTGATGTCGACGGTGTTTCGAGGTTCAACAGTTCCCGATATCTGGTGATCGCCTTATCCATCAGGTCGGGCAAGTCGCGAAGAAAAACTTGTCGCGCGTTGTCGCGGGCAGGGGAACGCTCGTCCCTGGTGCTCGGGCAACTCAATCCGGAGTGCTTTTGCATGTTGCTCCCACCTGCTTTCAAGAGTTGCGCCAGCGAGGGGGCTGTGCAGGGCTAGCATGTACCCGGCTCTCAAGACGAGTGACGCGTTCGTTGATCGGACGAAGCGACTCAACAAGATCGGTACGCGTTACCGAATTGACTGCAAGATGGAATAGTCGATCATCAAGTTTTTTCAGTCCGTATACGACACCACCGATCAATAAGCCAATGAGAGGTACAACGACTACCCCAAAAAACTGCCACAGCTCTGTCGTAAACATGCTTCCTGGGCTCCTTGTATGACGGAAAACTAGGGACGGAATATGCGATACACGTCGTCACACAGTTGGTCCGTGTATACAAGGCTGGTGTAGGGGAAACATTAAACGAGTATAATTATATTAGAGCAGGAGTTTATATGCTTGTCGGAATTTGAACTGACTTAGCGTGCGATTTGAACCTGGGTCCCCAGTAAGATTTGGTGCGGAGAGACTATGTCACGTGTCGGTCGGTGCCGGATAAAATATCAAGAACCGTCTGGGCAGATCGATCGTCCACCTGGGGGCGATGTTCCTGATCCAACGCACGATCGAGAGACAAAAATCTACCAGCTTGGCATGATAGCGAGCACGTCTACTATGAGTATAATCGGCCTCTATTCTCGTGCTGCGTGCCACGTCATCGCGGCCAAGCGCCGAAACCAGCCTAGACCAAATTTCGACACATGCGGGAGCGCAGAATAGTGGCTCCCGCGGTAAGCCGCGATCCACTCAACGACTTGTGCCGGCTTGGCATCGGATAGGGCAGCAAGTGTTTTTGGCCCGATCACTCCATCAATATTTAACTGATATCCTGATCGAACTAACGCTTGTTGCAGGAACCGTGACGCGTTGCCGGGACCCTGGTTCACAGCGGCATCGAAAACGACTACAGCAACAGCCGAAGGCATTTCGTTGCATCCGATGTCGTGCCAATATCGGCGATGATAAATTTTCCGGGCTTCATTCCAGTCGAGTGTGCGGACATCATCCGAAGATGCAGTGGTTCCACGCCACTGGGAGAGACTTTTGTGCGTAATACCATGATTTGTTGGACCTCCTGGATCATCCGGGTCATCGACCGCACCGCCTTCAAATCGGCGAACAACCATGAGAGCCCGATCAAAGCAATCCATAAATTATGCTCCAGCTGTGTTTAACCGCGGATCTGTCGGAATTTGTATCGATATTATTGAGCTACAATTCGGCCACTCGCTTTCCAGAGCCCGCGCCGTTAGACATTTCGAACATCCAC
>CAZBWP010000144.1:0-6558 GCA_964495295.1 uncultured Rhodospirillaceae bacterium
TATTGAACCCGGTCTGCGTGTTGCTGTCGTCAGACTTCGTGTACGTCTTCGTCTTGCTGGCGTCGGTGGTGCTGTTGTCGCTGTTGTCGTTGTTGGAGTCGTTGATGCTGTCGTCAGACTTGGTGTACGTCTTCGTCTTTTGGCTGTTGTCGCTGTTGTCGTTGTTGGAGTCGTTGCTGCTGCTGTTGCTGTTGTCGGAGTTGTTGTTGTTCGCGGTGGCCTTTGCCGTCGCGTCGGCGCCGGCCGCGGCGGTGGCGCCGGTGTTGCCTTCGATGGTGTTGCCCTCAACGGCATTCACGGGCTCTTCTTCCGCTTGAGCCGGCATGCCGTACGCCAAGGCCAGAGCCACCACCGAAACGGCACCGAGAAGCTTCAGTTTCGTAGAACGCATAAGGAATCCCTCCTAAACGATGTCCATGTTGCAAGCCTCCTCCCTCACAGCCCGTCCGATCTGTGCGTGACGCGGCCGCAGCGAGGTGTCCCCTGCCCTTCGGATACACTCCAAATCAAGGCAGGCTCGCACTTACAAGCAAAAAGTGTGCCACGGCGGCCCTGCGGCCAACTTCGCCGTAACACTATGAAATCATTTGGCTTCTTACCCACCCCGTCCGGGTACCATCGACTGTCGGGGCGTTCCGGCCATGTCTCAAATTCGATGATTCGTCAAAAATGAGACATTTTTTGTCTCAATATTGAGACGTTCAGCGGGGCGACGCCGCCGGCGGCGAACGCCGCGTGCACTCCAGGTTGCGCAGTAATCCATCCTTCAGCCGATACACCCAGCCGTGGATGGACAAGGGTTGGCCCCGCGCCCAGGCGTTCCGCACCACGGCGAGATCGGCGAGCCGGCCGACCTGGGCCTCGATGTTACGCTCGCACAAGAGATCCAGCCGCGTCTCTTCGTCGGCGATCGGTGCCAGCGAAGGCGCGAAGCGCCGCGCCGTTTGTCGCACCGGTTCGAGCCAGCGGTCGATGTCCTCCAGACCGGTCGGATGCACCGCCGCGCGAATGCCGCCGCAGCCGTAATGGCCGCAGACGATGATGTGTTTGACCTGCAGCACCTGGATGGAGAACTGCAGGACGGCGAGGCAATTGAGATCCCCCTCGCGAACGAGATTGGCGACGTTGCGGTGCACGAACACCTCCCCCGGTGCCAGTCCGGTGATGGTGCTGGCCGGGACGCGACTGTCGGAACAGCCGATCCAGAGGTACTCGGGATGCTGGAGCTCGGCGAGGCGGCGGAAGAAGTCGGGGTCGCCGCGGATCTGCCGCCTGGCCCAGGCAACGTTGTTGTCGAACAGATCCTGGATCATGGCGCCGCGACGGCCGGCGACGGGCGGCCGCGGCGATCACCCCCATCCCGGCTCCCGTCGCCCCCTCTCGGCATGCGCGCCTCCGTCCCGCCCTACTCCGCCGGCAGCGACCGTTGCCGGCCGGCCGACCCCTGCCCCACCAGGCCGCGCCGCGACGGCGAGCCAGCGGCGCCAAGCCGGGTGCGGACGATCTGATAGCCCGGGCGCCACAGATAGCGAACCGGTGCACTCAGGATATGCACCAGGCGGGTGAATGGGAAGATCAACAGGATGGACAGGCCGAGGAACAGGTGCAGCTTGAAGATGAAATGCGCGTCGGCGACGTAGTCGGCGGCGCCGGCCTGGAACGTGAAGATGCCCTGCGCCCACGCCATGAACCTCAGCATTTCGCTGCCGTCCAGATGGCCCAGGGAAACGAAGATGGTGAACAGGCCGAGGACGAGCTGCACGGTCAGGATGATGAGGATCGCCGTGTCGGAAAAACTGGAGACGGCGCGGATGCGCGGATCCAGCAAGCGCCGGTGCAACAGCATGACGGCGCCCGCCAGGCAGACGAGACCGGCGACACCGCCGACGACGATCGCCATCACTTGCTTGGTGCCGTGGCCGATACCGATGGCGTCGAACACCGCGATCGGCGTCAGCAGGCCGATCAGATGGCCGAAGAAGACGATCAGGATGCCGACGTGAAACAGCACCGATCCCCAGATGAGTTGCGTGCGGCGCAGCAACTGGCTCGAGCCCGAGCGCCACGTGTAGGGCTCGCGGTCGTAGCGGACGACGCTACCCAGCACGAACACCGCGAGGCAGATGTAGGGGAAAATGCCGAACAGGAATGTGTTGAACGGGGTCTCCATGGCAACGTCTCCTCAGGGGGCCGGCGGGCGCGCGCCGTGTGGCCCGCCCGGCGCCGGCGTCGGCGCCATCCGGTTCAAGAGCTCCTTGGCTTGCGGACAGCAGTGTGACGGATCGGGTCCACCGGCGAAGCTGACCGCCGCCGCGTCCCACGCGCGATCCAGTGCATCGAGATCGTCGGGGGCCTCGTCGGGCGCGGCCAGCAGCGCCTCAACCAGGTCCGGCGCCGCCTTTCCCCTGGCCAGCGCCTCCAGCGCGTAGAACACCGAGCTGTAGATGCTGTCCCGCTTGCGCAGCCGCTCGCGCAACGCACCGACCACATGCAGCGGCTCCGCCAGCAGCGCGCGGGCGTCGTCGGTGGGCAAGGTCGACAGGAACTCCAGGAACAGCGGCAGGTAGTCCGGGAGTTCACGGGCCTCGATGGCGAGGCCATGCCGCTCATAGAGCGCCATGAGATCGACCATCGCCTGGCCGCGGTCGCGGCTCTCCCCGTGCACATGCTCGAAGAGATGCAGCGACAGGGACCGTGTCCGATCGAACAGCAGCACGTAGCGTTCCTGCAGGTCGTAGAGGTCGCCGGTCGCGAGGGCGTCGATCAGGGGAGCGAGCAACTCGCGATCGGACCGCGCGAGCAGCGCCTCGGATGCAAGGATATGGTGGAACTCGCCGGCAGCCGCCTGCAGCTCCGCCGTCGGGTACGAGAGGAGCAGCGACAGGATCTTGAACGTCTGTGCCATCACCCGACCTCCGTCGGTGTTCCGGCCTTGCGCCGCCTGTCGCCGAACAGACTCGCGTCGTTCATCCCGCAGGAGGCGTCGTTGCCGAAGCTGAAGCCGCACGCGCCGCGCAGCTCGTAGGCATCCTCGCCGAGTTCGCGGTGCGTGGTCGGGATGACGAAGCGGTCCTCGTAGTTGGCGATGGCCATGAGCCGGTACATGTCCTCGATCTGCTCACCCGAGAGACCGACCCGTTCGGCGATCGCCGCGTCGGTCGCGCCGTCCACCGTCTTGGCACGCATGTAGGCGCGCATCGCCAGCATCCGTTCGAGCGCCCGCGCGATCGGCTCCTCCTCACCGGCGGTGAGCAGGTTGGCGAGGTAGCGCAGCGGAATGCGGAGCGAGCGTACGTCCGGCATCGCACCGTCGACGCCGATCTTGCCCGCCTCGGCGGCCGACTGGATGGGCGAAAGCGGCGGCACGTACCAGACCATCGGCAAGGTGCGGTATTCCGGATGCAGCGGGAAGGCCACCTTCCAATCCATGGCCAGCTTCCAGATCGGCGACCGGCGCGCCGCCTCCAGCCAGGACTCCGGCACGCCGTCCCGGCGCGCCTGCGCCTGCACCTCCGGGTCGAACGGATCGCAGAAGATGGCCAGGTGCTGCCGATAGAGATCGCCCTCCGCCGGCACCGCGGCCGCCTCGGCGATGCGGTCGGCGTCGTAGAGCACGACGCCCAGGTAGCGGATGCGCCCGACGCAGGTCTCCGAGCACACCGTTGGCTGGCCGGCCTCGATGCGCGGGTAGCAGAGGATGCACTTCTCCGACTTGCCGCTCGCCCAGTTGTAGTAGATCTTCTTGTAGGGGCAGGCGGAGACGCACATCCGCCAGCCGCGGCACTTCTCCTGATCGATGAGAACGATGCCGTCCTCCTCGCGCTTGTAGATGGCGCCCGATGGACAGGCCGCGACACACGTCGGATTGAGGCAGTGCTCGCACAGCCGCGGCAGGTACATCATGAAGGTGTTCTCGAACTGGCCGTAGATCTCCTTCTGGACGCCCTGGAAATTGTAGTCCTTGGACCGCTTGGCGAACTCGCCTCCCAGGATCTCCTCCCAGTTCGGCCCCCACTCGATCTTTTCCATCCGCTCGCCGGTAATCAGCGAGCGCGGCCGCGCCGTCGGCATCGCTTGGCTTTCCGGCGCCGACTGCAGGTGGTCGTAGTCGAAGGTGAACGGCTCGTAGTAGTCGTCGATCTCCGGCAGGTCGGGGTTGGCGAAGATCTTGGCGAGGATCCGCCACTTCGGCCCCATCTTCGGCTGCAGCTTGCCATCCGGGGTGCGCACCCAGCCGCCGTTCCAGTGGGATTGGTTCTCCCAGTCCTTGGGATAGCCGATGCCCGGCTTGGTCTCGACGTTGTTGAACCACGCGTACTCGACGCCCTCCCGGTTGGTCCAGACGTTCTTGCACGTCACGGAGCAGGTGTGGCACCCGATGCACTTGTCCAGGTTCAACACCATGCAGATTTGCGCCCGGATTTTCATTCCGCTGCCTCCAGCCTGTCGGCGACCGGCCCTTCCAGCCAGTCGACCTTGGTCATCTTGCGAACGATGATGAACTCGTCACGGTTCGAGCCGACGGTTCCGTAGTAATTGAAGCCGTAGGACTGCTGCGCGTAGCCGCCGATCATGTGGGTCGGCTTAAGAACCGTGCGGGTCACCGAGTTGTGGATGCCGCCTCGCTGGCCGGTGATTTCCGAGCCGGGGACGTTCACGATTTTCTCTTGTGCGTGATACATCAGGACCATGCCCTCTTTCACGCGCTGCGAGACGACGGCCCGGGCGACGAGCGCACCGTTGGTGTTGTAGGCCTCGATCCAGTCGTTGTCCTCGATCCCGGCCTTCTTCGCGTCGATCTCCGAGATCCAGAGGATCGGACCACCGCGCGACAACGTCAGCATCAGCAGGTTGTCGGTGTAGGTGGAGTGGATGCCCCACTTCTGGTGCGGCGTGATGAAGTTCAGCACCACCTGCTTCGCGCCGTTGGGCTTCTTGTCGATGATCGGCTTGATGGTCTTGGTGTCGATCGGCGGCCGATAGACACAGAGCGCCTCGCCGAAGGCCCGCATCCACAGGTGGTCCTGATAAAGCTGCTGCCGGCCGGTCAGCGTCCGCCACGGGATCAGTTCGTGGACGTTGGTATAGCCGGCGTTGTAGCAGACCTTCTCGGATTCGAGACCCGACCAGGTCGGCGACGAGATGATCTTCCGCGGCTGTGCCACCACGTCGCGGAAGCGGATCTTCTCATCCTCCTTCGGCATGGCGAGATGGGTGTGCTCGCGCCCCGTTGCCTTGCCGAGCGCTTCCCAAGCCTTGACCGCGACCTCGCCGTTGGTCTCCGGCGCCAGCATCAGCACCACCTCGGCGGCATCGATGTCGGTCTCGATCTTCGCCATCCCCAGGGTCGGCCCCGCCTCGGTGACGGCGCCGTTC
The DNA here is from genome assembly GCA_964495295.1 of uncultured Rhodospirillaceae bacterium. Taxonomy (GTDB): domain Bacteria; phylum Pseudomonadota; class Alphaproteobacteria; order Rhodospirillales; family Defluviicoccaceae; genus CAZBWP01. Next base: position 5,377 of record CAZBWP010000144.1, read on the forward strand.
AGGGCGACGAGGGCATCGACCTCGCGGTCGGTGTTCCAGGAGATGCCCTTGCCGCCGTTGCCGAGCTTCTTCATCAGCGGACCGAGCGAACAGAACCGTTTGTACAGGTTCGGATAATCGCGCTCGACGACGGCGATCTGCGGCATCGTCTTGCCGGGGATCGGCTCCACCGCGCCGGTCTTCCAGTCCCGCACGTCCAGTGCCTGGGCGATCTCGCCCGGCGTGTCGTGCAGGATCGGCGTCAGCACAACGTCCTTCTCCACGCCGAGGATCTCCGGCGCCACCTCCGAGAACTTGCGGGCGATCGCCTTGTAGATCTCCCAGTCGCTCTTGCATTCCCAGACGGGATCCACCGCGCCGGTGAGCGGATGGATGAACGGGTGCATGTCGGAGGTATTCAGGTCGTTCTTTTCGTACCAGGTGGCCGTCGGCAGGACGATGTCCGAGTAGACGCACGTGGTCGACATGCGGAAGTCGAGGGTGACCAGGAGGTCGAGCTTGCCCTCGGGCGCCGCGTCGTACCAGGCGACTTCGCGCGGCTTCTGTCCGCCGTCTTCGCCCAGGTCCTTGCCCTGGACGCCGTGCGGCGTGCCGAGCAGGTGTTTGAGGAAATACTCGTGCCCCTTGCCGGACGAGCCGAGCAGGTTGGAGCGCCAGACGAACAGGTTGCGTGGCCAGTTGCGCGGCCCGTCCGGATCCTCGCACGACAGCTGCACCTCGCCGGACTTCAACGCCGCCACCAGCCAGTCCTTGACGTCCTGCCCGGCGGCTTCGGCGGCCGCGGCGACCTCCAGCGGATTCCTGGTGAGTTGCGGCGCCGACGGCAGCCAGCCCATCCGCTCCGCCCGCACGTTGTAGTCGATCAACGAGCCGTCCCACGGGCCGTCGGGAGCCGTCGGCGACAGGATCTCGTCGACGCCGAGGCTCTCATACCGCCACTGGTCGGTGTGGGCATACCAGAACGAGGTCGAGTTCATCTGTCGCGGCGGCCGCGCCCAGTCGAGGGCGAACGCCAGCGGCAGCCAGCCGGTCTGCGGGCGCAGCTTTTCCTGGCCGACGTAATGCGACCAGCCGCCCCCCGACTGGCCGACGCAGCCGCACATCACCAGGAGATTGATGATCCCCCTGTAGTTCATGTCCATGTGATACCAGTGGTTGAGGCCGGCCCCGAGGATCACCATG
>CAZBWP010000145.1:0-6550 GCA_964495295.1 uncultured Rhodospirillaceae bacterium
AAGCGTCAACTTTGGATACCCGAAGGTTTTGCGCATGGCTTTTATGTAACCAGTGGAGAGGCAGATTTTGTGTATAAATGTACAGATTATTATAATCCTAAAGCTGAGCATTCGTTATTGTGGAATGATCCTGAAATAGGAATTGAATGGCCTATTGATGTTGAGAGCCAGATTTTTTTATCGGCGAAAGATGAGTCGGGTATTGGATTTACTGGTTATAAACTCTTATGAAGTTAATGTAATGATTAATATAAGTAATGTATTAGGTAGTTTTTGTAAGCATAAGAATTTAATTTATCAGCTTAGCAAAAGAGATATTCTCTCTCGATATAGAGGTTCTATTGCGGGAGTCGCTTGGTCTGTTATCACTCCAATATTGATGCTGGTTTTATATACTTTTGTCTTCTCGTATGTATTTACAGCTCGTTGGGGAGAGGCTCCAGAACTACCAAGAGAAATGTATGCATTAGTATTGTATGCTGGAATGATATTACACACTCTATTCTCCGATTGCTTAAATAGAGCACCCGCGTTAATGCAAAACAATACCAGCTATGTTAAGAAAGTCGTTTTTCCTCTTGAGGCTTTAACTTGGGTGACATTATTTAGTGCTTTATTTCAAGCCATAATTGGATTTTTATTATTAATAATAGCAAATCTTATTATTACAGGTGGTGTTAATTATACAGTGTTAGTTCTTCCGGTTTTATTAATACCATTTATTTTTACGATCATTGGGGTTTGCTGGGTCATAACTGCTATTGGTGTATATTTTAGAGATATAGCTCATCTTACTTCGATACTAACTACTGTATTAATGTTTGCTTCACCAATATTTTATCCTGTATCTATACTTCCTGAAAAATTTAGAATTTTCATGTACATAAATCCATTAACATATTTCATCGAAGAGTTTCGTAATGCTTTGATCTGGGGTGTATTACCTGATTTTAAACATTATATTATTGTTCTTACTCTTTCTATATTTATTGCTGGGCTTGGGTATGTTTTTTTTCAGAGGACCAGAAAGGGGTTTGCAGATGTGCTCTGAGATTATATTGAAGTTAGATTCTGTAAGTAAGCATTATAACTTATTTAACAGTCAGAAAGAAAAATTATCTAAGCTTTTTCGTGATTTTTTAAATATAAAAGATAATCCTAATATTAAAAAATATGAAGCCTTGAATAATATTTCTTTTGAAGCCAAAAAGGGTGAGGTTATTGGTGTTCTTGGCAGAAATGGAGCGGGTAAATCAACTTTATTACAATTAGTTTGTGGTACTTTAACACCATCAAAGGGTACTATTCAAGTTAACGGTCGTTTAGCCGCGCTTCTTGAGCTTGGTGCCGGATTTAACCCGGATTTCTCTGGGCGAGAGAATGTTTATATTAATAGTGCTATTTTAGGCTTAAGTCGTAATGAAATAGCTGAACGTTTTGATGCAATTGTAGAATTTGCTGACATTGGTGATTTTCTTGACCAACCTGTTAAGAGTTATTCTAGTGGAATGTTTATGCGTTTAGCTTTTGCTGTGGCCTCTTCTGTTGAACCTGATCTTCTTATTATAGATGAAGCTTTAGCTGTAGGTGATGCTAGATTTCAAGCTAAGTGTTTTAGACGCTTAGATGAATTACGTGAACGAGGAACTACCATCTTATTGGTTACTCACTCTACTGAACAAATTACTAGACATTGTTCAAAAGCACTATTAATTGAGAAAGGTAAGATGATTGCCTTTGGAGATGCTAAGATTGTATCTAATCAGTATTTAGAACTTCTATTTGGAACTTCGGAAAAAAATAAGGGTACCAAAAATTTAGATACTTGTTCTACAGAGGGACCAAGCACTCGGCTAGAAGATTCATTATATTATAATCCTCATGAACACAAGTGGGGAAATGGTGATGCAGAGTTCATTAATTTTAATATACGTCAGAATGATGAGCTAAACCCAATAGTCCTATGTTCTGATTCAAATTATGAAATTAGCTTTTCTGCTAAATTTCATAACTCAGTGAAAAATGTCATACTGGGTTTAACAATTAAAACTAATGATGGTATTACTGTATTTGGTAGAAATACACAAGAAGAACCTAATATGGATGCTCTTCAGTCCGTTGATAAAGGTGGAGTTGTTAATGCTACATTTTTTATTCGACCGAAGTTATGTACGGGTGACTATTTGATATCTCTAGGAATAGTGAAGGATGTAGATGGTGAAATTATTCCAATGGAAAGACGTTATGATTCTATTTGCATTAAAGTAAATTCTGATTCACCATCTTATGGTATTGTTGATTTACATGGGAAAATAGAGGTATCAAATGGGGTTATATAAAAGATCAGACCAATTCAATTACTATTCCCGTCCTGATAGTCAGTGCATATTTTATTCAGACGGAAGCGATGTAGAAGACAATATTTTCAATATAATTAAAGATGTTAGTGACAAGAGCGTACTATCAGACGAACTTACCAATAAAATTCATGATTGGCCGACTGAATACCATTTTTCGAAATCTCGCCATTGCCTATTACGTCCCTTACCATTTAAACCTGATGATTCAATATTAGAGTTAGGATGTGGTTGTGGAGCTATTACGAGATATTTGGGAGAAATAGGGGCTGACGTTGATTCTGTTGAAGGTACGCACTCCCGTGCTCGAGTCGCTGGTGAGCGTTGTGTAGATCTCCCTAATGTCAATATTTTTGTTGATAATCTATTAAACTTTGAATCAGATAAACGTTATGATTGGGTTCTTTTTATAGGAGTTTTAGAATATGCCCCTCTTTTCTCTAATGAGAAAGACGCGATACAGCATTATTTAAGAGAGGCAAAAAAATATTTGAAACCAAATGGTAAACTTGTCGTAGCGATAGAAAATAAGCTTGGATTAAAATATTTTAATGGTTGTGCCGAAGACCATGTTAATCAACCATATTTTGGAATAGAGAATCATTATAAAGTTCCAGGACCGGTAACTTTTGGAAAAGTTGAGTTAACATCAATACTAAATAAAGCAGGATTTAATAGATTAGATTACTACTATCCATTTCCAGACTATAAATTGCCTAATTTAGTTATCCATGAGTCTGCATTTAATCAGGAAAATTTTTCTGTGGGTGAGTTACTTCGAAATGTTAATTCAAGAGACTATGGTGATAGAGTATTCCGAGCGTTTAGTGAATCATTTGTATGGCCTGAACTTGAGAAGAATAATTTAGTAGAAGATTTTAGTAATTCATTTTTAGTTGTCGCCAATAATCATGAAATATCAAGTAAAGGTTTTGCTTGGTATTATAATACCAATAGGAAAAAGAATTATTCTACTGAAACTACATTTAAAACTGTAGACCAAGAAATAAATGTAGAAAAGAAGTCTTTAAATCAAAATTTCAAAAAAAGTAAAATCGTTACTTTGCTTGATTTGGATGAGAAATATATTTTTGGTTGTTCTATACAAGAGTTGGTTGAAAATTCATGGCATAAAAATCGTGACAAAGAGAAAATTCTAGATATTTATAAAATTTGGTTAGACTTTGTTATTGAGCATTCTAATTATTCTAACGATGGTTCAGTTACTTTCACTGAAGCTACTGTAGAACCCCGTTTTCTAGATTTGACTCCATTTAATGTTAAGGTCGGTGAAGATGGACTTATCAGTTTCGACCAAGAATGGGTATGGAAAGCAGATGTACCTTTATTGTGGGTGATTTTTAGAGGCTTACACTGGAGTATACATAATTTAAATACCGTGCATCCATTAGAAATTGATATATATGATGAAGTTATTACCTTAATAGAAAAAAGCATCACTAATATCAATAGAGATAACATTGGTGAACTTATGTCCGATATTATCTCTCTAGAAAAGAAGTTTATTTTCGAAGTTTCAGGTTTTGAAATAAATATTAATTCAAAAGTTTGCAAGTATCCTTCCAGATATTCTGATTTAGAGTCCAAGAATTATTCTTTACAGCAGGAAAGAGAATTTATCGAGACAGAGATGGGTAAGTTACGTACTCAATTGGACAAATATGAAAAATCTTTCCCTGTGCGAATGTTAAGAAATGCGAAACGACTTTTAAAGATTAAATAAAATGAAAAATGTAGATATTATTGTACCTGTTTATAAAGGTTTTGAAGAAACAAAAGATTGCATTGAATCTACGTTATCCTCTTTACCTTCTTGGGCAAATTTAATTGTTATTAATGATAGTTCTCCAGAGCCTGATTTGACAAATTGGCTCAGAGAAAATTCTGAGAAAAAGAGTTTTCTTCTACTTGAAAATACAGAAAATAGAGGGTTTGTCGCTACCGTTAATCGGGGAATGTCTCTTAATTTGGATAATGACATACTGCTGCTCAACAGCGATGTTGAGGTTTCCAAAGGAAATTGGTTAGAAAGAATGCGTCTAGCTGCATATAGCAAAGCTAATGTAGGAAGTATTACCCCATTTTCTAATAATGCAACAATATGTAGTTTTCCTAATTTCTGTGAAGATAACGAGCTGTTTGCTGACCTTTCTGTTGATGAACTAGATAATATATTTTCTGATCTGCATCAGGATAATGTGTTAGTTGAAATTCCTACTGGTGTTGGGTTTTGTATGTATATTCCCCGTGATGCTTTGAATGAAGTAGGATATTTTGATGAGGAAACATTTGGTAAAGGTTATGGTGAGGAAAATGATTGGTGCCAAAGAGCAATAAAGAAAGGTTGGCTTAATTACCATCAGACAAATGTATTTGCTTACCATAAAGGTGGCGTTAGTTTTGCCGAAGAAGGTAACCCTCGTAAACAACAAGCAATGAAGTTGTTGGTTGGCCTTCACCCATCGTATGAACAGCAAATTCAGAAGTTTGTCCTAGAAGACCCTGCATCTAAGATACGTACAGCAGCAATTATCCATTATCTTAATGTGAGTAATAAGAAAAAAATAATGCTGGTATCACATAATTTAGGGGGGGGGGTTCAACAACACATTGATGAAATTGTAGAATTATTTGGGGAAAAGGTTGATTTTATCCTAGCAACGCCGTCAGATTCAAAGAATAAAATAATTTTGCAATATTTTTTAGGTAGTATCCCTCTAAAGTTACGACAAACAGTAAATCTGGAAGATGATGAGATGGTACTTCAGGAACTGCTTGAAGTAATAGGCCTTGATAGAGTCCATTTTCACCATACGATAGGTATGCCAGATATATTTTTTAATGTAGTGAGAAGTCTTAAGTTACCATATGATTTCACAGCTCACGACTATTATTTATTTAATGGTAATCCTACTTTATCTGATTGCAATGGAAAGTTCGTTGATGACTCAATAAAGAATAGAGATGAACTTTGTCTTGACCGACGTGTCGTTAATATTCCAATCAATGAGTTCAAAGAAAAAAGTAAAAACTTCTTAGTATCAGCGGATAGAATTATTTTTCCTTCTGTTGATGAGTACTTAAGATTTTTAAGTGAATTCCCTTTTATTAAGGGAAAAAGTATTGTCTGTTATCATCCAGATCTAAATGATTCAGATATCAGAAAGAATGTACGTAGCTTCAAATCTTTACCAGGGAAGAAGATGAAGGTGTTGATTCTTGGCGCTTTGAGTCAAGAAAAAGGTGCAGATCTACTTGAGCAAGTCGCTATTAACCTAGGCGATATAGAGTTTCATCTCTTAGGCTATGCATATAGATCTCTATCAGGAGTAATCACGCATGGTGCTTATCAACACAATGAGTTAGAAAAAAACATATATTCAATTGAACCTGATGTAATTTGGTTTCCTGCAAAGTCTCCTGAAACCTATAGCTATACGTTATCGACTGCACTAACATTCAAGTATCCTATAATATGTTTTGATATAGGTGCCTTTAGTGAAAGAACGTTAAATAGGGAAGGAACTCTTCTTTTAGACCGTAACTTAGAATTACCTGCACTTTTGAAATTTTGGCAAAATTATTCTCAAAACCGTGATGTTAGAGAGTTCACCGTAATTAGGCCTAATGAAGAGTTTAACATCGATGTATTAGATAAGTTTTTTTATGAGACTAGATATCTAGAGTTCAATAAAGTTGAAAAGAACAAAATTGAAGAAGGTAGAATCATTAACCTATCTGAAAAAATTGAAATTCTATCTAATGCTCTTGCTTTAAATCGAAAAGAAAGAATATTGGCTTTTCTTTGGAAGATAAAAAATCTTCAGCTTATATCAAGTATAGTTAGATTTATTCCATACAAAATTCAAAGGTATATTAAGAGAAAATTAAGTGCAAAACCAATGCATGATATTATAAATAATAAATAAAAGTTGGAATAATAGTAATTTTAATAAAAATTTTGCGTTTTAATTGAATGGTGTAACAATATGATCCCTTTAAATGATACTTCAAGAATTTCTAATTTAATTTTATCTAAGAGTAATGATGATATACAAAATGTCATCAAAAGTGGTAGATGGCTCCTTGGTGAATATACCGAAAAATTTAGATCAGAGTTCGCCAAATATGTAGGCACACAGTTTTGTTTACCAGTAGCTAATGGCACAGAT
>CAZBWP010000146.1:0-2311 GCA_964495295.1 uncultured Rhodospirillaceae bacterium
TCTACAGCCGCGCCGGCTACGGCGGCTCGGAGCCGATCGCCCTGCCGCGCCCCCTCGACTACGAGCACCGCGAGGCGATCGAGGTGCTGCCGCGCGTCCTGGATGTCGCCGGCATCGCGCGCGCCATCCTGATCGGCCACAGCGACGGCGCCACCATGGCGCTGATCCATGCCGCCGCCGCGCCCGCGTCGCGCGCCGTGGCCGTCGTCGCCATCGCGCCGCACGTGTTCAACGAGGCGCGCTCCATCGACGGCATCCGGCGCACCGTCGACGCCTTCGAGACCGGCGACCTGCGCGACCGCCTCGCCCGCGTGCACGGCGGCAACGTCGACTGCGCCTTCCACGGCTGGGCCGACACCTGGCTGCACCCGGAGTTCCGCCGCTGGTCGATCACCCGGGACCTGCCAGGCGTCCGCGTGCCGGTGCTGGTGATCCAGGGCGAGGCCGACGAGTACGGCAGCCTCGCCCAGGTCGGCGCCATCGTCGAGGGCGTCGGCGGCCCGGCCGAGACCCTGGTCCTGCCCGGCTGCGGCCATGCGCCGCAGCGCGAACGCACGGCCGAGACCGAAGACGCGATCGCCGCCTTCCTCGACCGGCACGTCTCGGGCTTGGCGCCGGCGTGACCCGCAGGCCTCTGTCCGCCTCAGCCCAGCACCTCCCGCACCCGCTGCCGCAGGTCCGGCAGCAGCTCGGCATCGAACCAGGGGTGTTTGCGTTGCCAGGCTGTGGTGCGCCAGCTGGGGTGCGGTAGCGGCACGACGTCCGGCGCATGACCGCGCCAGGCGCGCACGGTCTCGGTCAGGGAGCACCGGCGCGCACCGGCGATGTAGCGGCCATGGGCGTAGCGGCCGACGAGCAGGGTAAGCCGGAGTGCCGGCAGATGGGCGAGCAGGCGCTCGTGCCAGAGTGGCGCGCATTCGGGGCGCGGCGGATTGTCGCCGCCGCGCGCGTCGCGCCCCGGATAGCAGAACCCCATGGGGATGATGGCGATGCGCGCTGCGTCGTAGAACGTCGCACGGTCGAGGGCCAGCCAGTCGCGCAGCCGGTCGCCCGACGCATCGTTCCACGGAATGCCGGTTTCGTGCACCCGCGTCCCCGGCGCCTGGCCGATGATCAGCAGCCGGGCCGAGGGCTCCGCCCGCAGCACCGGTCGCGGCCCCAGCGGCAGGTGCGCCGCGCAGGCCCGACACGCGCGCACCTCGGCGACAAGGGCGGCCAGCCCACGCCCGCCGTCTTCGGCCGCCCGGTTCACGCCTTCAGCTTGTAGCCGGTGGCGAACATCCGCCAGCACAGCCACCACAGGGCGGCGTTGACGGCGGTCAGCACCATCACGCCCAGTGCCGGCGACACGTCGGCGTGGCCGATGAAGCCGTAGCGAAAGCCGTCGATCATGTAGAAGAACGGGTTGAGGCGGGCGATCACCTGCCCCGCCTCGGGCAGCCGGTCGATGGAGTAGAAGGTGCCCGAGAGGAACGACAGCGGCGTCACCAGGAAATTGGTCACGGCGGCTATGTGATCGAACTTCTCAGACCAGATGCCGCCGGCGACGCCGAGCAGCGACAGCATCAGCGACGCCGCCACCGCATGAAACACCACGTAGACCAGGTTGTGGACGTGCAGGGAGACGAACGGCGCCATGCCCACCGCGACGACGACGCCGACAACGACGCCCCGGGTCATGCCGCCGAGCGCGATGCTGAAGGTGAGTTCGTGGGCGGTCAGCGGCGGCATCAGCGTGTCGACGATGTTGCCCTGCACCTTGGAGATGACGATCGACGACGAGGTGTTGGCGAAGGCGTTCTGGGCGATCGCCATCATGATCAGGCCGGGGGCGAGAAACTCCAGGAACGGGATGCCGTGAATGTGCTCGACGGCGCGGCCGAGGGCGAGGGCGAAGACGGCGAGGAACAGCAGCGTCGTCACCACCGGCGCGATGATGGTCTGGCTGTAGACCTTGAGAAAGCGCCGCACCTCGCGCCAATAGAGCGTCCACACGCCGAGCCAGTTGGGGCGCCTCGGATCGTCGATCACAACACTTCCTCCCGTCGTCCGAGCCGGTACATACTGGCTCCGATGGCCCCGCGCCAGACCGGCGGGGCTGGCCTGGAGGCGCCATGTCAACGCGGCCACGCAAGCTGACGGCGGCATCGCTGGAGAACGCGGCGCTCTACTACCTTGAGCGCTTCGGCACGTCGGCCGACAATCTGCGCCGCGTGCTGTTGCGCCGGGTCGAACGGTCGGCGCGCATCCATGACACCGACCGGCAAGCGGGCGCGGCCCTGGTCGACGAGCTGATCGCCCGCTACCGCGC
>CAZBWP010000146.1:2411-6429 GCA_964495295.1 uncultured Rhodospirillaceae bacterium
ACGGGCGGCGTTCCCCCGTCATCCGACCGGAGGAACCGGACCCCATGGGCACCACCGAAACCACCCCCACGATCCGCTCCGCGGATTTCGATGCGTGGCTGTTCGACCTTGACGGCGTCATTACCGACACGGCCAGCGTCCACGCCAATGCGTGGAAGAAGATGTTCGACGGCTATTTGAAGACCGTCGCCCGGCGCGAGGATGCGCCGTTTGAGCCCTTCGAAATCGACCCCGACTACTTCCGCTACGTGGACGGCAAGCCGCGCTACAACGGCGTCGACAGCTTTTTGCGGTCGCGCGGCATCGAGCTGGAGTGGGGCACGCCGAAGGACCCACCCGAGACGGAGACGGTGTGCGGCCTCGGCAACCGCAAGAACGCCCTGTTCAACGACGTCTTGAAGGAGCAGGGCTGCGAGGTGTTCCAGACATCGGTCGACCTGGTGCGCCGCCTGCACGACGAGGGCAAGCAGGTCGCCGTCGTCACCTCCAGCAAGAACTGTGACACGGTGCTGAGCGTCGCCGGCCTCACGGATCTGTTCGAAGCCAAGGTGGACGGCAACGTTGCCGCGGAGCGGGGCCTGAAGGGCAAGCCCGATCCCCATACCTACACGGAGGCGGCGAAGATGCTGGGCGCCAACATCAAGCGCACCGTGGTCATCGAGGATGCGATCAGCGGCGTGCAGGCCGGCAGCGCCGGCGGCTTCGGTCTGGTGATCGGCGTCGCCCGCCATGACGAGCCCGACGCGCTGTGCGCCGCCGGCGCCAACATCGTCGTCAAGGATCTGGGCGACTTGAAACTGACTTGACCCACCGACAACCACGGAGGAAGACCCATGGCCAAGCAAATTGGTGACCTGCCGCACGCCTTGCGGGACGCCGACCAGTTGCGGCTTCGCCTCGGTGACAAGCTGCCCGCCGTGTTTCTCGATTATGACGGCACACTGACGCCCATCGTCGACCGCCCCGAAGACGCGATCATCTCGGAAGAGATGCGCGCCGCGGTGCGCGGCTTGGCAGAGCGCTGCCCGGTATGTGTGGTCAGTGGCCGCGACCGCCCGGTGGTGCAGGAACTGATGGGGCTCGACACGCTGATCGTCGCCGGCAGCCATGGCTTCGACATCTGGAGTCCGACCGGAGGCGAGATCGCGAAGGAGCACGGCTCCGAGTTCGCGGCGCTGCTGGACGAGGTGAAGGGCCGCCTGCACGCGGTGATGGACGAGATCGATGGCGCCCTGGTGGAGCCGAAAAAGACGTCGGTCGCCGCCCACTACCGTCTGGTGACCGAGGACGAACGCGCCAAGGTCAAGGCGGTGGTCGACCAGATTCTTGCCGATCATCCCGATGAACTGAAGTGTACGCCCGGCAAGATGGTCTGGGAGATCCAGCCGAAGATCGACTGGGACAAGGGCAAGGCCGTGCTCTACCTGCTCGACGCCCTTGGCCTCGACCGCCCCGATGTCATGCCGATGTACCTCGGCGACGACCTCACGGACGAGCACGCCTTCGCGGCCCTCGGCGGACGCGGTATCGGCATCTTTGTCGGCCATGCCGACGATCCGGAGGTCGCCGGCCGCACCACCGATGCCGACTTCGTCCTCAACAGCATGGCCGACGTGGAGCAATTCCTGGGTTCGCTCGCGCGGTAACCGCCTGGGACGCGCTCGCGCCCCTGACCAACAGCAGACACGCAAGAAAAAGGAAACGTCATGTCGACTTGGACGCTCTCCTACGATTCCTTCGAAGTCGAAGAGGAAGGGCTCAGGGAGGCCCTGACCTCGACCGGCAACGGCTTTTTCTGCACGCGCGGGGCGTGCGAATGGGCGGACGCGGGCGACATCCACTACCCCGGCACCTACATGCACGGCGGCTTCAACCGGGCGACGACGATCATGGCCGGCCGGCCGGTGGTGAACGAGGACCTCGTCAACCTGCCCAACTGGCTCGTGCTGAAGCTTCGCATCGAGGACGAGGAGCCAATCGCGCTCAACAACGTCGAGATCCTCGCCTATCGTCACGAGTACGATATCCGCCACGCGCTGCTGTCGCGCACGCTCCGCGTCCGTGACCGGGCGGGCCGCGAGACAACGCTCGCCAGCCGTCGTTTCGTCAGCCTGGCCGCGGCCCACGAAGCGGCCATCGAATGGACGATCACCGCCGAGAACTGGTCCGGTCGCGTCGATGTCATTTCCGGTCTCGACGGCCGGGTCCTGAACTGGGGTGTCGCGCGCTATCGCCAGCTTGAGTCGCGCCATCTGGAGCCGGTGCGGACGCAAAGCGTCGGTCCTGAGATCATTTCACTTCTGGTCCGGACCCGGCAGTCGCAGATCCATGTCGCCGAGGCGGCGCGGACCCGCGTCTACGGCGCGCACGAGATGGTCGCCGTTGAGCGCTACACCCAGGAGCTCGACGGCTACATCCATCAGGTGGCGAGCTTCGACCTCGTGCAAGGGCGGCCCGTTCGCATCGAAAAGCTTGTGGCGTTCTACAGTTCCCGCGACAAGGCGATCAGCGAGCCGCTGATCAATGCCCAACAAACGGCCGCGCGGGCGCCGACGTTCGCCGTTGCCCTCGAACGGCACATGGGCGCCTGGGACTCGCTCTGGGCGGTCAGCGACATCCGGATCCCGAAGGACGACAACGTCCAACGGCTCGTGCGCTTCCACATCGGCCACGTGCTCCAGGTCTGCTCGCCGATCACGGCGGACCTGGATGCCGGCGTGCCGGCGCGCGGCCTCAACGGCGAAGCCTACCGCGGGCACATCTTCTGGGACGAGCTCTACATCTATCCGTTCCTCAATTTCCGCTTGCCGGAAATCACGCGGGAACTGTTGATGTACCGCTACCGACGCCTGGAGATGGCACAGGTCCTTGCCGCCGCCGCCGGGCATCAGGGCGCCATGTATCCCTGGCAGAGCGGCAGCGACGGCAGCGAGGAAACCCAGGTCGTTCACCTGAACCCGAAATCGGGGAAGTGGGATCCGGATTTCAGCCACAATCAGCGACATGTGAACGCCGCGATCTTCTACAATATCTGGCAGTACTACCAGACGACGGACGACATCGACTTCCTGTGGGATTTCGGCGCCGAGATGCTGCTGGCGATCGCCCGCTTCTGGGCCTCGATCACCCACTACAACGCCGAGCGCGATCGCTACGAGATCCACGGCGTCATGGGACCCGATGAGTTCCACGAAAGCCTGCATGGCAGCGACGGTCACGGCGTGCCCAACAACGCCTACACCAATCTGATGGTCGCCTGGATGGCGGACACGGTCTTGCAGGTGCTCTCCCTCCTGCCCGAGAAGCGACGCTCGGCGTTGCAGCGCGAGGTCGGCCTCCAGGAGGACGAGATCGCCAAGTGGCGAGAGATGAGAACCAAGATGTTCGTGCCCTTCGACGACGACGGCATCGTCAGCCAGTTCGAGGGCTATGCCGGACTGGCGGAGTTGGACTGGGACGGCTACCGTGAGAAATACAAGAACATTCAGCGTCTCGACCGCATCCTGAAGGCCGAGGGCGACACCCCGGACCGGTTCAAGCTGGCGAAGCAGGCCGACACGTTGATGCTCTGGTACCTGTTCGACGAAGAGGCCCTGGCCGGCCTGTTCGAACGTCTCGGCTATGCCTACGAGGACGACAGCCGGCGCCGCAACATCGACTATTACGAACGCCGGACCTCCCACGGCTCGACCCTCAGTTACATCGTGCATGCGGACGTGGCGGCGGAGCTCGATCCGAAACTGTCGTGGCAGCGCTTCAAGGTGGCCCTCGAGAGCGACGTCACCGACATCCAGGGCGGCACCACCAAGGAAGGGATTCACATGGGGGTGATGGCCGGAACCCTGGATCTCATCCAGCGCGGCTATCTGGGCACCGAGATCCACGGTGACGTGCTGGTGTTCGCGCCGAAGCCGATCGATGAACTGGATGGCCTCGCGCTGACCATGGAGTTCCGCAAGACTTCGTTCCAGGTCAGCCTCGACGGGCCCAGACTGACGGTCGACGTTGATCCGGACGC
>CAZBWP010000147.1:0-6411 GCA_964495295.1 uncultured Rhodospirillaceae bacterium
CGCCCTTCTTGAGCGGCATGGCCTGATAGACCAGGAAGGTATCAGTCTCGTGGGCAAGCTTGTATTCGTTGGTGTTCTTGAATTGAAAACCGAACTCATCCTTGATCTTCTCGATCTCGGTGCTGAAGTTCGCGACCGACTCCATTATGTCGGCTTCACGTTTCATGTAGCCGGCGAGACTTTCGCCCTCATGACCGAGCAGCGAGTTGAGATAGGCTCCCATCCCCTCCTCGATCTGGTCCCACACGAAGCCACTCATCTTTTCGGACGTGCTCAGCATGCCCTTGCTGACGAGCGATTGATGGTGCTGCATGACCTCCATGGACTCGAGCAATGACATCGGGTTCTCCCGTGCCGCCTGCAGCGCGATCTGCGCGGCGATCAGGCAGCTGTCATTGAACTCGGTCATCTCGCGGTTCGTCGCCCGCATCATCGCCGTGTAGTACCGCCACCAGCTGGTGCTGACGTCCGGCATGTCCTTCAGCAGTGCATACATCGCATTCGTCCTCCGTGCGATCGCGTTCCCGTCGGTAAATCAACCGGAACAATTTGATTGCCACAAGAAATTACAAAAAGAAGGGCTCTTTCTTCACGCGACGCCATACAGCGCCATGCGGTGGCGTTTTCGAGAGCGGGTCCGGCGGCAAGAGCCGTCTCCGAACCGTTTATACACATCAAGTCTAGAGTTTTAGCCGGGGTGACGCAATGCCTATGTTGCGCTGCACCATAATCGCAAGTCAGGCAAGGGTTGCGTGGAGAGGGCGGCTGGCTTGGGCGACGGAGCGCCGGATCCCGCGGCCAACAGCCGAAACAATGTTGCGCGCCCTATTCGGCGGCGTGGGCGGCGATCGCCTCTTCCCGGGCGTGTTCGAGCACCTCCCTGGCTTCTTCCACCTCTTGTTGCCGGCGCCACATCTCGGCATAGCGGCCGTTGGCGGCGAGCAGGTCGCGGTGTCGACCGCGTTCGGCGATCCGACCCTCGTCGAGCACGATAATTTCGTCGGCGTCGACGACGGTGGACAGCCGGTGCGCGATGATCAGCGTCGTCCGCCCCGCCGACACCTCGCGCAGGCTCGCCTGGATCTCCTTCTCGGTGTGCGTGTCCAAGGCCGAGGTCGCCTCGTCGAACATCAGGATGCAGGGATCCTTGAGGATCGTCCGGGCAATCGCCACCCGCTGCTTCTCGCCGCCGGAGAGCTTGAGGCCGCGCTCACCGACCCGGGTGTCGTAGCCATCCGGCAGGGCGACGACGAAGTCGTGGATGCGGGCGAGCCGCGCCGCCCGCTCGATCTCGTCCTGTCCGGCGCCGGGGCGCCCGTAGCCGACGTTGTAGCGGATGGTGTCGTTGAACAGCACGGTGTCTTGCGGGACGATGCCGATGGCGCGGCGCAGCGACTGCTGGGTGACGCCGCGGATGTCCTGGCCGTCGATCAGGACGCGCCCGCCGGTCGGATCGTAGAAGCGATAGAGCAGGCGAGAGACCGTCGACTTGCCGGCACCGCTGGCGCCGACGAGGGCCAGCGTCCGGCCGGCCGGCACGCGAAACGAGACATTGCTCAGCACCGGCCGCCGCGCATCGTAGGCGAAGCTCACGTCGTCGAAGACAATCTCGCCGCCGCCGGTCGCGAGCGCCCGGGCGTCCGCCGGGTCGGCGACCTCGGTCGGCTCGTCGAGCAGGGAGAACATGGTCTCCATGTCGATCAGCGAGCGCTTGATCTCGCGGTAGACGAAGCCGAGGACGTTCAGCGGCATGAACAGCTGGATGAGGTAGGCGTTGACCAGCACGAAGTCGCCGAGCGTCATGGTGCCGCCGGCGACGCCGTGCCCGGCCATCAGCATCAGCGCGATCAGGCCCATGGAGATGACCGTGCCCTGGCCGACGTTGAGCAGGCTGAGGGTCACCTTGCTCTTGACCGCGGCGTCCTCATAGGCCTCCAGCGCGGCATCGAAGCGCCGACACTCGTGCGCCTCGTTGCCGAAATACTTGACGGTCTCGAAGTTGAGCAGGCTGTCGATCGCCTTGGTGTGCGCCGCGTTGTCGGTCTCGTTCATGGCGCGGCGATACTTGATGCGCCACTCGGTGATCAGCAGCGTCCAGACGACGTAGCCGGCAATGGCGCCAAGCGTGACCAGCGCATACGAGACGCCGAACATCCACCAGAGGATGCCGCAGACGAGAACGATCTCCAGCAGGGTCGGCACCACGTTGAACAGCAGGAAGCTCAACAGGAATTCGATGCCGTGGCTGCCCCGCTCGATGGCGCGGCTGATCTCGCCGGTCTTGCGGTCCAGGTGGAAGCGCAGGCTCAGTTCGTGCAGGTGGCGGAATGTCGCCAGCGCCGCCTGCCGGATGGCGCGCTGGGCGACGCGGGCGAACACGGCGTCCCGCAGTTCACCGAACGCCTGGGCGAGGACGCGGGCGACGCCATAGGCCACCAGCATCATCACCGGCACGGCCGCCGCCGCCGTTGCCGTCGCTGTTGCCGTCGCCGCGTCGCCGCTCAGCGTGTCCACCGCCGCCTTGTAGAAGAACGGCACGACCACGTTCACCGCCTTCGCCGCCACCAGGAACACGCAGGCGGCGACGACGCGCAGCCTGAGCGCCGGGGCGTCGGCCGGCCACAGGAACGGTGCCAGCGTGGCGATCACCTGCAGGTCGCCACGCGCGGGCGCGCGGTCCGGCGGTGGCTGGCGGCGGCGGGAGGGCATGAGGCGAACGGCTCCAAACGGATGACGCGAGCGCACCGGCGCACGGAGAATACTGTGTCAGGATATGGTCGACCCGGCGCGCCGGATCAAAGGCCGCGGCCCGTGCGCCCGTCGGTGCCGTCCAACTCGGCCTTGAGCGCGAGACGCCACAACAGGTCCTTGAGGGCCAGCACGCCGACCAGCCGGTTGCCGTCGGTGACCATCAGCCGGCCACGCCCGCCCTTCTGCATGGTCGCCAGGGCCTCTGCCGCGTCGATGTCGGCGGCGATGGTGTTCTCCGCCGAGCAGCCGTCGACGATGTCGCCGACGGCGGTGGTGTCCCAGCGCTCGCGCGGCACCCGCTTCAGATCGCGCACGGTGACGCAGCCGACCAGCCGATGGTCGGAAACGACGGGAAACAGGTCGTGGCCGTGCGGGTAGAGATAGTCCTCGACGAAGGCCGCCACCGAGATGTCGGCGGGCACCGTCGTCGGGTCGGTGCTCATCAGCCGCCGCACCGTCTGGCCCTTCAGCGCGTTCTCCTGGAGCAGGCGCTGATAGGCCGCGGTGGCGGCTCCCTGCAGGAACAGCCCGATCAGCAACCACCAGATCCCGCCGACGAAATTGCCGGCGAACGCGCTCAGCACCCCGAGCGCGACCAGCAGGAGGCCGAAAACCTGGCCGAGCCGCGACGCCCACCGGGTGGCCCAGGTGAGGTTGCCCGACCAGTGCCACAAGGCGGCGCGCAGGACGCGGCCGCCATCCAGCGGGAAGCCCGGCAGCATGTTGAAGGCGGCGAGCAGCAGGTTGATGAAGCCGAGATACTGCGGCACGCCGGTGATGTGCTCGGGAAAACCGGCCGCCGCCATGGCCACCGCGACGATGAAGAAGAAGCCGGCCAGCACGACGCTGGCGATGGGGCCGGCGATCGCCATCCAGAACTCGGTCTTCGCGTCGCGCGGTTCCATCGCCATCTCGGCGACGCCGCCGAACAGGAACAGGGTGATCCCCGTCATCGGCAGGCCGCGCGACCGCGCGACGAGCGAGTGCGACAGCTCGTGAAACAACAACGAAAAGAACAGGCCGACCATGCCGGCGAGTCCCAGCAACCAATAGGTGACGAGGCGCAGATCCGGGTAGACCGTCGGGAAGAAACCGGCGGCGAGCGACCACGTCACCAGGATCGCCAGGAACAGCCAGCTGACGTTGGCGCGCACCTCGAAGCCGAAAACCCGGAACAATGTGAAGGCGTTGCCGAACATGGTGTCGCTTGCCCCTGGCGCTGGCGGCGGTCGCCGTCAAGTCGCAACCGGCAGGGAAGGTAGCACGGGGCGCGCCGCCGCGTCGCCGCTCCCCCGCTGTTGGGCCGGCGGAGCGGACAGCCTGCGCCCACTCCGCCGGCACCGCACGGGTCGATCAGCCGGCCAGCTGCGCCTTCAGGTGGTCCAGGGTCTTGCAATGCTCCACTTGCGGACTGAACAGGACGATCTCGGCGGACTTGCCGACGTTCAGCGTGTGTCCCGGGGGCCAGTAGAACAGGTCGCCATGGGAGACGGTCTCTCGCTGACCGTCATGGTAGGTGACGGTCACCTCGCCGTCGATCATGTAGCCCCAATGTGGTGATTGACAGAGGTCACCCTCCAGGCCCTTGAGAAGGTCTGTGATGTCGGTTCCTTCGGCAAGCGAAAAGTACTCTGCCGTCATCATCTTGTATTCGCTCGCGTCGCCGAACTCAGGTTGCTGCCGGGCAACGGCATTTGGGATGTTGAAGACTTCTGGAACTTGGTTTTTGGCGATGCGCATGGTTTCCTCCTTTTTAGAGCTCTTGCACGGGGCAAGCGTGCAAATCCGGAAAAGACGTTTGGAGGGGGGCGATCGGATTCAAGGAATTTCGGGCCGGATGCTGCGGGTCGCCCGCAACGCAGCGACGTCCGCCCCATGGACTCCGGGAGGGCAGGTTCTATAGACTGCATAGATTCGGCGTTGGTCCATCGCGACCACCGAAGGAGCGAACGCCACCGTGCGCACCATGACTTCGCTCTGCGTCCGCAGGCATCCCACGCCGCCGCGATCCGCGGTGCCGCACACGGCGTCGGAACAGTCCTGTCCAAACCTTGATGCGGCTTGGCCCGTGCCTGAAAGAGGGACCCTGCAATGGTAAAGCCACCGATCACGTGGGTTCTGGTTGCGGATGGCGCGCGCGCGCGCCTGTTCGTCAATGCCGGCGTCGGCGCCGGCCTGCAACCCGCCCTCGATCAGGAATTCATCGGCACCAACCTGCCGAGCCGCGAGATCGCCAGCGACAGGAAGGGCAGGACCTTCGACCGCGCGGGACAGGGCCGGCATGCCATGGAACCGCCCACCGACCCGCATCGCTACGAGAAACAGGCGTTCGCCCGTGAGATTGCCGAGGTCCTGGAGGCCGCGCGCAAGGCGGCGGCGTTCGATCGGCTGGTGATCGTGGCGCCGCCCGAGGCGCTCGGCGACCTGCGATCGGAGTTCGGCGAGGAGTTGAGCCGGATGGTGTCCGCGGAACTCGCCAAGGACCTGACGAAAACGCCGATCCATGAGCTGCCGGAGTTTCTCGGCGAGGTGATGGCGGTCTGAGGGGAGGCCGAGGGCGGCGGTCGCGGCAGCGGCCCCCGACCCAAGGCGGCGCTGCGCAGACAACACGCGGCGGGCATGCGAGCCGGGACATGGTCAGCGGGACGGGCGTATGATATGAATGACGTCCAAGCACGAAGTCTCAAAGGAGGCCAGTGATGAGCTCGAAACAAGCATACGAAGAGAAACTTCAGGCCAAGCTCGATGAGTGGCAGGCCGACATCAAAAAGCTCAAGGCAAAGGCCGATCAGGCAAAGGCGGATGTCAAGCTTCAGTACTATGAGGAAATCGAACGGCTTGAACGCAATCGCGAAGATCTGCGCCACAAACTGAACGACCTGAAGAAAACCGGCGGCGATGCCTGGTCGGACCTGAAGGCCGGCATCGAGAGCGCGTGGCACAGTCTGGAAGGCGCCCTGGGCAAGGCGCGCGATCGGTTCAAGTAGCCGCGACGCGATCGATTCATCTAGCCGCTGCGCGATCGATTCAAGTAGCCGCGACGCGGCCGGGGCGGGGGATGCGCGCGACAACCGTAACGGGGAGCGAACCGATGGATCCGCAGACTGTCTTGCGACCCGGCGACGCGCTGATCGTCGTCGACGTGCAGAACGATTTCTGCCCCGGCGGCCGGCTGGCGATCGCCGACGGGGATGCGGTGGTGCCGGTGGTCAACGCCTGGATCGCCGCGGCGCGGGCGGCGGGGGTTCCCGTCTTCGCCTCGCGCGACTGGCATCCCGTGGGCCACGTCAGCTTCGAAGATCAGGACGGCCCCTGGCCGCGGCACTGCGTGCAGGACTCCGAGGGTTCCGCCTTCCATCCGGCGTTGCGGCTGCCCGAGGATGCCGTGGTCGTCACCAAGGGGGTGCGCTTCGATCACGACCAGAACTCGGCGTTCGATGAGACGGGCCTCGCGCCCTATCTGCAGCGTCACGGCATTCAGCGGGTGTGGATCGCCGGGTTGGCGCTGGACGTCTGCGTCGCCGCGACGGCGCTGGACGCCAAAGCCGCCGGCTTCGAGACCCACGTCATCGTCGCCGCGACGCGCCCGGTCACGCCCGAAGGCGGCCGCGAAGCGCTGGCGCGGCTGGCCGACGCCGGCGTCCATTTGGACGCGGCCGC
>CAZBWP010000148.1:0-6391 GCA_964495295.1 uncultured Rhodospirillaceae bacterium
CCGCTCCGCCTCCTCCGCCGGCACGATGGTCTTGCCCAGCGGCCACAGGCAGAGCCCGGCGAGCTTCAGGTGCGCCCAGGCGAAGGGAATGCCGATCAGCGTGATCGCCAGCAGCGCGGCGACGGCGATATGGATCAGCGCCAGCCACCAGCCGGCGAGCAGCAGCCACAGGATGTTGCCGAGCGTGCCCAGCGGCCCCGTGCCCATGTCCTCGCCCTCGACCACCGAGCGCGGCAGCACCCGATGGCCGAACGGCAGCAGCGTGTAGAGGGCGATGCGAAACGCCGCCATCGTCCACGGCAGCCCGATGATGGTGATCGCCATGATCAGCGCGGCGATCATCCAGGCGACAGCGGTTTGCAGACCGCCGAAGACGATCCACAGGATGTTGAGCAGCAGGTTCAGCGGCGTCACGGTGGCGCTCCGGCAGGTGGGGTCACGAACGCTCGCCTTCGTCGGCGAACAGCGCGCGCAGGAAGCGGACGCTGACCCGCCGGCCGGCGCGCAAGGCCGCCTGGTCGATGGTGGCGACGGCGTCCCGCACGGCGGCAAGCGAGCGGTCGATACGACGGACCAGCCAGCCGGGGACGTCCTCGTCGACGCGCACCCCGCGGTCGGCGAACAGCTTGACGACGACGGCGCACATCAGTCCATCATCCGGCGCCTCGATGCCGACGGCGGGCACCGCGCGCAACCGCGAGCGCAGATCCGGCAAGGCGATCGGCCAGCGCGCCGGTGGCACCGTCGCCGCGAGCAGGAGCGGCGTGGTGCGCTCGCGCGTCCAGTTGAGCAGATGCAGCAGCGCCGCCTCGCCCGCTCCGTCGCGGATCCCCCGATCGGCGTCGTCGAGCGCCAGCGCCACCGAACGGTCCACAAGGTCGGCGACGTCGCCGCGGCCCAAGGCGTCGGCGGCGACGGCGGTTCCGCCGCTTTCCGACAGGAAGATCCGGGTGAGGTGCGTCTTGCCCGAGCCCGGCGGCCCGAACACCGCGAGTACGCCGCCCGGCCATTGCCGCCAGTTCCCGATCCAGGCATGCGCCTCGCGGTTGGACCTGGCGACCAGGAAGTCTTCTGCGCCAAGCGCCGGCGCGATCCCCAACTCCAGTGCCAACTGCTCTTGCTTGATCATGGCTTGATCATGGCTTGGTCATGACTTTGATCATGGCGCCATCACGCCCCCGCCGCGGCGTCGTCATCGCCGGCGGATGCCACGGGATCTGCCATCTCGACGAGTTCCCCGTCGTGATACAGCGGCGAGGCCTTGTAGCGCTCGACGCCGAAGCGGACGAGGACGCCGATCGCCGCGGCGGCCGGCACCGCGAGCAGAATGCCGGTGAAGCCGAGCACCGTGCCACCGGCCATCAAGGCGAACAGCACCCAGGCCGGATGCAGACCGACCCGCTCGCCGACAAGCTTCGGCACCAGGAAGAAATCCTGCAAGGCCTGGCCCGTGGCAAACACGATGGCGACGCCGACGATCGGCAGAACATCCGTGAACTGCGCGAAAGCGAGGCCCAATCCGGTGCCCAGTCCAACCACCGTTCCCACGTAGGGGATGAACGAGATCAGCCCGGCCCCGAAGCCGACGACCAGCCCGAACTCCAGTCCGACGATCCGGAGTCCGACCGCGTACCAGATCGCGAGGACGAGGCAGGCGAGCGACTGCCCGCGAATGAAGCCGGACAGCCGCGCATCGATTTCACCGATCTGCTCCCTGACCGTCGGCGCGATGGTCCGGGGCAGCAGGTCATCGACGCTCTCGACGATGCGATCCCAGTCCCGCAGCAGATAGAACGCAACCACCGGCATGATCACGGCGATCGACAGGAGATTGACCAGGGCGAGGCCGCCGCTCAGCATGCCCCGCAAGACGCCGCCGACGGCGGCAAACGATTCTTCCGAGAAGTCGGCGAAGGTCTGGCGCAGGCGCTCCGCCATCTGGTCGCCGATCCGGTCCTCGATCTCGATGATCAACGGATTGGCGAAGGCGCGGAACGTTTCGAAATATTCGGGCAGGCGGGATATCAGCGCGGCGACCTGGGCGACCAGCACCGGCAACAGCAAGGCCAGCGCCAGGATCAGGGAGATCAGGAACGTCGCGACAATCCCGAAGGCGGCAATGCCGCGCGGCGACCCTCGACGTTCCAGCCAATCGGCGATGGGGTCGAGCAGGTAGGCGATGACCATGCCGGCAAGGAACGGCCACAGCGCACCGCGCAGCAGGTAAACCACCACCAGCGTCGCCGCCAGCGACGCCAGGATGATCAGCGTCTTCGGGCGCACCGTGGCCACGGACTCAGCGCCCGGCGCCATCGCGGGCCGGCGGCGCCAGCACCCAATCGGGAGCGCCCTGTGTCAGGGTGAGACCGGCGGCGGCCAACGCCTTGGTCAGTTGCTCCAGGTCGCCGACGAAGAGAAGCCTGACTCGCACCACGTCGCTCGCCAGCATCAGGACGTCGAGATCGCGGACGACGACCATCGCCTCGAGCTGGCGGCGCACATCGACCCAGTCGCGCAGGCTGGCGATCGGGACGACGACCTCGAGCTCCTCGGCGTGGCCGGCGCTGACGGTGGCGTCCTGCTTCCAGCGCTGGTCGACCTCCTGCACCACGGCGGCGACGGCGCGTCGCAGCGCCGCATCCCTGTCCTCGCCGGGTTCCGGGCGGACATTGACATCGGCCAGCCAACGCCGCCCTTCGGGACCGAAGCGTCCGGCGGTGACGGCGACAATGGTGGTTCCGGAGCGTGTGTCGGCGATCAGCCGGGCGTAGGCGACGAGGCTCTCGGTGGTCTCGTAGCGCTCCGCCAACGCGATGAGGGCCGCCGCGTCACCGTCCAGGGCTTGACGGGCGGTCAGCGTCGCCACGTCGGCGAGGCCGCCTTCCGGCAGGATCGTCGGCACCATCACCGCGGCATCCGCGCCGGCGTCCCAGGCGTCGCGCCAGGGATTCGGATCGTCCCACAGGGTGACCGTCCCGCCGGCTTCCCAGACCGGCACGACGACCACGGGATCGGAGGGCGTCGCCGCGAACGGCACCCCCTGCTCGATCAGCCAGCCCTGCACGGCCTCGGCGTCGAAGCGGACGACCATCGTCGCGATGTAGCGGACGGTCGACGCCTTCTCCGAGGCGATGGAGAAGTCCTGGATCATCGCCTGCAGCGCCGGCCGCTCCGGGGCCTTGATCGACGCACGCACGTCGGCGGCGACGAGACGATCGAGCAGCGTTTCGAAGGCGCGTCGTTCGCCCTCGGCGATCGCCTGGTCGCGGGCCAGCGCCGCCGACGGCGCGGTCACGTCCACCTCCACGCCGCCAATCTCGAAGGGATCGGCCGCCGCCACGGGCACGGCGGCGAGCAGCATCATCGCGAGGCCGATCAGCCAGCGCTTGACCAGCGCGATCTTGCGCGACAGACACCTCATGGCCTACGGTCCTCGGCTCAACAGCGACACACCGACCGCACTCTAGCACGGAACGAGAAGGGCGGAACGCATTAGCGGCGATCGATACAGGAAGGCGGGCGTTGACATCGATGCCGGCAACGCGCTCGTCACGGCCATCCGGCCGCTGGCGTGGGCAACGCGTCGGCCCGGCGTCGTCACCGATCTGGGTGGCTTCGGTGCCGTGTTCGATCCGCGTGCCGCCGGCTATGACGATCCCCTGCTCGTCGCCACCACCGACGGGGTCGGCACCAAGCTGAAGGTCGCCGCGGCGACCGGCCGGCACCACGGCGTCGGCATCGACCTGGTTGCCATGTGCGTCAACGACCTGGTGGTGCAGGGCGCGGAACCCCTGTTCTTCCTGGACTATCTGGCGACCCCCCGGCTCGATCCGGTGATTGCGGAAAGCATCATCGCCGGCATCGCCGAGGGCTGCCGCCAGGCCGGTTGCGCCCTCATCGGCGGGGAGACGGCGGAGATGCCCGGCCATTATGCCGAGGGCGACTATGATCTCGCGGGCTTCGCCGTCGGCGCCGTGGCACGCGACCGGGTGTTGACCGGAGCGGACGCGCGCGCCGGCGACGTGCTGCTGGCGCTGGCGTCGAGCGGGCCCCATTCCAACGGCTATTCCCTGATCCGGCGGATCGTCGCCGAACAGGGGTTGGGCTGGGACGCACCGGCGCCGTTCGACGCCGCCCGATCGCTGGGCGAAGCGCTGCTCGAGCCGACGCGCATCTACGTCGCCGCCTGTCTCGCGGCGATCCGGACGGGCGGCGTTCGCGCGCTGGCGCACATCACCGGCGGCGGTCTCACGGAGAACCTGCCGCGCGTCCTGCCCGCGGATCTCGCCGCGGCACTGGATGCAACCGCCCTCCCCCCGCCGCCGGTTTTCCGCTGGCTGGCGTCGGCCGGCGACGTCACGCCGGAGGAAATGGTGCGCACCTTCAATTGCGGCGTCGGCATGGTGGCGGTGGTCGCCGCCGAGGCCGTCGCCGACGTCGGCGCGGCGTTGACCGCGGCAGGCGAGACCGTGACCGTGATCGGCCGCCTCGAGCCGCGTGACGCGGGCGGCCCCGGCGTGACCTTCCGGGATCTGGAGCGGTCATGGCGAAGCTGAAGGTGGCAGCCCTGATCTCCGGGCGCGGCACCAATCTGCAAGCCCTCATCGACGCCGCCGCCGAGGAGGATTTCCCGGCCGAGATCGTGCTCGTCCTCTCCAACCAGCCCGACGCGGCCGGCCTGGCGCGCTCCGTCGCCGCGGGCATTCCCGCCCGGACCATCGATCACCGGGCCTATGACGGCCGCGAAGCCTTCGAAGACGCGGTGACGGAGGCATTGGCGGCGGCCGGCGTCGAACTGGTCTGCCTCGCCGGCTTCATGCGCATTCTCACGGAGGGCTTCGTCAACCGTTGGTGGGATCGCCTGATCAACATCCATCCGTCGCTGCTGCCGGCCTTCCGCGGCCTGCACGTGCATGAACGCGTGCTCGAGCACGGCACGCGATTCTCCGGATGCTCGGTGCATTACGTGCGGCCGGCGATGGACGACGGCCCGATCATCGTCCAGGCCGCGGTGCCGGTGCTGGCCGACGACACGTCGGAGACGCTCGCCGCGCGCGTGCTCGCCGAGGAGCACGTGGTCTATCCGCTGGCGGTGCGCCTGATCGCCGAAGGCCGTGTTCGGGTCGTCGGCGAGCGTGTCGCCATCACCGGGGCGCTCGCGCCTCGCGGCGCGCTGATCAATCCGATGTTGCAGCCGCGCTCACCGGCCCGCCGCTGAGCCGCGGCTCTATGAGTCTGGGCCCTGCGAGTCCTGGCCCGGCGAGCGCCGGGCCGGGCCCCCTGCCTCAGCCGACGATATCGAACTCGCTGAAGAAGAAGCGGATCTCCTTCTCCGCGTTTTCCGGGGAGTCGGAGCCATGCACCGAGTTCTCCTGGACGTTCAGGCCGAAGGCTTTGCGCACGGTGCCCTCCTCGGCGTTGGCCGGGTTGGTGGCGCCCATGATCGCGCGATGGCGCTGCACGGCGTCGTCACCCTCGAGCACCTGCACGACGACGGGGCCGGAGATCATGTAGTCGCACAGCTCGTCGTAGAATGCCCGCTCCTTGTGCACCTCGTAGAAAGCCTGGGCTTGCGCCTTGGTCAGCTGGACGCGGCGTTGCCCGACGATGCGCAGGCCGCCGTCCTCGAACAAGGCGTTGATCTTTCCCGTTACATTGCGGGCGGTGGCGTCTGGCTTGATGATCGACAACGTCCGTTCGACGGCCATGATCGGATCCCTCCGGTTGCTCTTGTGTTGAGAGGGTCGCACGCACGCGCCAGAGCGGATGCGGCCGCGCCATGCGGCCCCGCGCCCCCGTGTTCGAAGCCGGCCTTATAGCCCCCGCGCGCCGATGTTGGCAACCCGCTGTTCGCACCCGCAAGGGGCCGGTCGCCCGGTGCTGAACCTGGCAGAAAAAATGGGGCCGGCGAACCGGCCCCAGTTGGTGCTCTGAGGGAAGGGAGAACTCCGGATGGGGTCACCATCCAGGGATAAGCCTACCCCCACGCGCCTTAACCGAATGTGAACCAGGTTATACTCCGCGAAAAAAGTGCCGGGCCGCGGTTGCCCGGGGCGGGCAAAGGGGTCGTCATCCCGATGCGCACAGCGACGGGGGATTCAGGGCCGTCGCTCCGTCGCACGTTTGGCGGCGCACGACCCGCATGATCGCGCTATCCCTTGACCGGTTGCGCGGGGGCGGTATCTGGGAGGATGTTCGTCGCAACGATCGGCGGGCCCGCCGTCCGCCGAAGGCGCGAGATTCCAACATCTTGCATACACCTGGGAGACATTTGGGCGACATCGTGCAGAAAGGCGCTCTTTTTGGCATACATTCGGGTCGATTTGGCATCCATCGGGCATCGAATCGGCCCGGATTTGCCCGACAAAATCCGACTTTATCCGACAAAATC
>CAZBWP010000149.1:0-6335 GCA_964495295.1 uncultured Rhodospirillaceae bacterium
ACGCCGTCGCCGATCTCCAGGATCGAGATGTCGAAGGTGCCGCCGCCCAGGTCATAGACCGCGACGGTGCCCGCCTTCTTCTTTTCCATGCCGTAGGCGAGGGCCGCGGCCGTCGGCTCGTTGATGATGCGCAGGACTTCGAGACCCGCGATCTTGCCGGCGTCCTTGGTCGCTTGGCGTTGCGAGTCGTTGAAGTAGGCCGGCACGGTGATCACTGCCTGGGTCACCGGCTCGCCGAGATACCGTTCGGCCGTTTCCTTCATCTTTTGCAGGATGAACGCGCTGATCTGGCTCGGGCTGTAGCGGGTGCCGTGGGCATTGACCCAGGCATCGCCGTTGTCGGCCTTGACGATGGAATACGGAACCAGCCCCTTGTCCTTCTCGGTCAAGGGATCGTCGAAGCGCCGGCCGATCAGGCGCTTGATGGCGAAGATGGTGTTTTCCGGGTTGGTGACCGCCTGACGCTTGCCCGGCTGACCGACCAGCCGCTCTCCCGACTCGGCGAAGGCGACAATCGACGGCGTCGTGCGCGCCCCCTCGCTGTTCTCGATGACGCGGGCGTCCTGGCCCTCCATGACCGCGACGCACGAATTCGTCGTGCCTAGATCGATGCCGATGACCTTGCTCATGATTGATCCTCTTCTTCGGCGGAACGCGGCTGCCCCAGGGCGGCGGCGCCGAGATCCCCAGGTTTATCAGGACGGAGGCCCCTATCTCCCCATGGCGTTGGGCAACATAGGCTCTCCATCAGGTTGCGCGATATATATGCGGGGGCCGGGAGCCGCGCAACCGCGCCCCATGGCCGAACGAAACCGCCGCGCCCTCGGATGTTGGGCGCATGTCGCGGTGCGCGGGCAGCCACTCCGCGCGTCGCCGACGCCGGCTTTGCAGGAGGATTCGGTGATCGTTTCCGCCAGCTACAAGACCGATATTCCGGCGTTCTACGGGGCGTGGTTCCGCCAGCGCCTCAGCGCCGGCTTCGCCGATGTGGCGAGCCCGTACGGTGGCCCGCCGCAGCGGGTCAGGCTCGATGCGACGGCGGCCGACGGCTTCGTTTTCTGGACGCGCAACGTCACCCCGTTCCTGCCGATCCTCGAAGACTTGGCCGCGGCCGGCCGGCCCTTCGTCGTGCAGTACACGATCACCGGCTATCCCCGGCCGCTCGACCGGGCGACCATCGCCGCCGATCAGGCGATCGCGCAGGTGCACGCCCTCGCGGCGCGGTTCGGGCCGCGCGTCGGCGTCTGGCGCTACGACCCGATCGTCTTCACCAGCCTGACACCACCGCACGATCACCGGCAGCGGTTCGCCCGGCTGGCGCGCCGTCTCGCCGGCGCGGTGGACGAGGTGGTCGTCTCGGTGGCGCAGATCTATCGCAAGACCGCCCGCAACCTGGCGGCGGCGGCCGGCGCGCACGGCTTCGCCTGGGACGATCCGGACGCCGACACGAAGCGGGCGCTGCTCGCCGACCTGGCGAGCATTGCGGCCGCGGCAGGCCTGCGGGCGAGCCTCTGCGGCCAGCGGGACCTGTTGGTGCCGGGGATGGCCGACGCCCGCTGCATCGACGCCGAGCGCCTCGCCGCCGCCGACGGGGCAGCGGGCAACCCGGTGATCGCGGCGGCGGGGCCGCCGCATCGCAAGGGCTGCGGCTGCGCGCCGTCGAAGGACATCGGCGCCTACGACTCCTGTCCGCACGGCTGCGTCTATTGCTACGCCGTCAACAGCCGCCGGGCGACACAGCGGGCGCATGCCCGTCACCGGCCCGAAGGCACGTTCCTGATCCCGCCGGCCGGTTGCTGAGCCCGTGGGAAGAGTCCCCGGTGTCAGAGGGTTTCGTCGACCTTCGAGCCGGCGGCGCCGCCACCCGTCTCCGCCTTGCGTTCATAGGCGGACGCGCGGCTGTCCGGGGCGGCTCCTTCGCTTTCCGGCGCGGCGCCGGGCGGCTTCGGCGCCGGCTTCGGACCACCGCTGGAAACGCCGACCCGCGCCGGCCGCAATGGCCGGTCGTGGATCATGAAACCCGGTTCGAGCACGTGGACGACGGTGCCGGCGGGCACGCTCGGATCCGGCACCTCGTACATGGCGTCGTGGACATGCGGGTCGAACGGCTGTCCTTCGGCCTCGATCGGCGTGATGCCGTGCCGCTGGAACACCGCCAGCAACTCCTTCTCGGTCATCTGCACGCCGACGATCAGTCCGTCCAGGGCCGGATCGACGCCGCGCGCCTGCTCATCCACCGCGCCGAGCGCCCGCTTGAGGTTGTCGGCGACCGCGAGGATGTCGCGGGCAAAGCCGCTGACGGCGTACTTGGCGGCATCGGTCTTGTCGCGGGCGGCCCGCCGGCGGACGTTTTCCACCTCGGCCAGGGCCCTCAGCCGCTCGTCCTTCAGCCGCTCGACCTCGGCTTCCAGCGCGGCGATGCGCGCCGCGGCATCCTCCGCCGCCGGTCCGGGGGCCGCCGCAGGCTGGTCCGGGGCGACGGCCGCCCCCTCTGCCGCCGGCGCGCTTTCTTGCGTCTGGGGCGCACCCGTCTCGGACGTCGCGGTTTGGGACGTCGCGGTTTGGGACGTCGCGGTTTGGGGATCCTGCTTCTGATCCGACATGGCTGTCTGGCCTCCTTCAGCCGATCATCCGGCCGACCAGCTTGGCGGTATAGTCGACCATCGGAATGATGCGGGCATAGTTGATGCGGGTCGGCCCGATAACGCCGATCGCCCCGATGATCCGCCGCTCCGTGTCGCGATAGGGACTGACGATCATGGCGCAGCCGGACAGGTTGAAGAGATTGCTTTCGGAGCCGATGAAGATCTGCACGTCCTCGGCGCGATCGACCAGGGACAGCACCTTGACCATCAGCTCCTTGGTCTCGAGCGCCGCGAACAACGAGCGGATGTGCTCCAGATCGCCGATCGCCTGAACGTCGTTGAGCAGCTTCGCCTGGCCGCGGACGATCAGCGAGCCGGCGTCCTCGCCGCCCGCCCAGATGGCAAGACCCGAGCCCACCACCTTGCTGACCAGTCCGTCCAACTCGGCCTCGTGCGTGCGAAGCTCGGCCAGGATCTCGTCCCGGGCCTCCGGCAGGCTCCGGCCCACCAGCCGCGCGCCCAGGTAGTTGGTGGCCTCGACCAGCGCGGATGCCGACATCTCGCGCGGCGTTTCGATGATCCGGTTCTCCACCAGGCCGCTCTCGCGCACCAGCACCACCAGGGCCCGACCGGGACTGAGGCTGACGAACTCGATGTGCTTCAGCGAGCCTTCCGTGCGCGGCGCCGAGACCAGGCTGGCGCACTGCGTCAGACCCGACAGCGCCGCCGTCGCCCGTTCCAGCAAGCCCTCGATGCTGGACCCGGAGCCGGCGAACTGCTCGTTCAGGGACTTCCGTTCGTCTTCGCTGAGGTCGCCCACCTCCAGCAAGCCGTCGACGAACAGCCGGAGACCGAGCTCGGTCGGCAAGCGACCGGCCGACGTGTGCGGCGAACTCAGCAGGCCGGCGTCTTCCAGGTCGGCCATGACGTTGCGAATGGTCGCCGGGGACAGGACGCGCGGCAGACGCTTCGACAGCGTCCGCGATCCGATGGGCTCGCCGGTCTCCAGATAGGCGTCGACGATCTGCCGAAAGATGTCGCGCGACCGTTGATTGAGTTCCGAGACCAACATGCTCCAGGGGCTGCCTGCGTGACGCCGCCACCCGCCGGCGGATGGCGGTGACCGGCGAAATCGAGTGACCGGCATAATCTAGTGACCGACAAAATCTAGTGACCGGCCGGTTGACCGTCAACGCACCGGGCTTTACCCGGCGCGGGGCCGGCGCTAGTGTCCGCGTCCGATGGATGAACCCGGCTACGTCAATCGCCCCTCCCGCCGCGGCGCAGATGCCATGCGCAGCGTCACCCTGGAACCCGACGTCAGCAAGTACGCCGAGGGGTCCTGTCTCGCCCGCTTCGGCGACACCCACGTGCTCTGCACGGCGACGGTAGAAGACCGGGTGCCGGGCTGGCTGCGCGGCACCGGTCGCGGCTGGATCACCGCCGAGTACGGCATGCTGCCCCGGGCGACGACGGAGCGGACGGCGCGCGAGGCGGCGCGCGGCGGCCAGACGGGGCGGACCCAGGAGATCCAGCGGCTGATCGGCCGCAGCCTGCGCGCCGTCACCGACCTCGTCGCCCTCGGCGAGATCCAGGTGCGCGTCGATTGCGACGTGTTGCAGGCCGACGGCGGCACCCGCACGGCGGCGATCACCGGCGGCTACGTGGCGCTCCACCGGGCCTTCCAGAAGATCGAGGCGCTCGGCCTGTTGTCGTCGATCCCGCTGACCGATCAGGTGGCGGCCGTCTCCTGCGGTTTGTACCAGGAGGCCGCGGTCATCGACCTGGATTACAGCGAGGACAGCGCGGCGGCGGCCGACGCCAACTTCGTGCTGACCGGCCGCGGCGAAATCGTCGAGATCCAGGCGACGGCCGAAACCTCGCCGTTCACCGAGTGGCAGTTCACGGAGCTGCTGGTGCTTGCCCGCAAGGGCATCGGCGAGCTGGTGGCCCTGCAGCGGCAGGTGCTCGGCCTGCCGGCCCTCTGAGCCGCGGCAGGACGGCTCGGTCGGATGGTGCGCCGCTTCACGGGTGGCCGACTGGTGATCGCCAGCCACAACGCCGGCAAGGTGCGGGAAATCGGCGAGCTGTTGGGGCCGTTCGGCGCCGACGCCGTGGCGGCCGGCGAGCTCGGCCTGCCGGAGCCGGAGGAAACCGGGATCACCTTCCGCGAGAACGCCGAGATCAAGGCCCGCGCCGCCGCCGACGGCGCCCGGCTGCCGGCACTGGCCGACGATTCCGGGCTGGTGGTCCCGGCGCTCGGCGGCGCCCCCGGCATCGCCTCGGCGCGCTGGGGCGGACCGGAGCGGGACTTCGCGCTGGCCATGCGCCTGGTCGAGGACGCCCTCGCCGGCGGCGACGACCGGCGCGCCTATTTCGCCTGCGCCCTCACCCTGGCATGGCCGGACGGCGGTTGCGAGACCTTCGAGGGCACGGTGCACGGGCGGCTGGTCTGGCCGCCTCGCGGCGACCGGGGCTTCGGCTACGACCCCATGTTCGTGCCCGACGGCCACGCCATCACCTTCGGCGAGATGGATCCGGCGGCCAAGCACGCCATGAGCCATCGCGCCCGCGCCTTCCGCCAACTGGTCGCCGCCTGCTTCGCATGACGGCGGGCGGTGGTGCCTCGCTGCAGGTTTACGTCCACTGGCCGTTCTGCGTCTCCAAGTGCCCGTACTGCGATTTCAACAGCCATGTCGCCGGCCGGATCGACCAGCGCCGCTGGCGCTCGGCGCTGCTCGCCGAACTCGCCTGCGAGGCCGAACGGCTGCCGGGGCGCACCGTCGCCAGCGTGTTTTTCGGCGGTGGCACGCCGTCGCTGATGCCGCCGGAAAGCGTTGCCGCGGTGCTCGACGCCGTCGGCCGCCACTGGACCGTGACCGACGCCCTGGAGGTCACGCTGGAAGCCAACCCGTCAACGTTGGAGCGAGACCTGCTGCCGGCGTTTCGCGCCGCCGGCGTCAACCGCGTCTCCATCGGCGTGCAGTCGTTCGACGACGCGGTGCTGGGTTTTCTCGGCCGCGCCCACAGCGCCGACGAGGCCCGCTCGGCCATCGACGCGGCCGCGGCGGCGGTGCCGCGCACCTCGTTCGACCTGATCTACGCCTGGCCGGGCCAGACCCGCGCGCACTGGGCCGGAGAGCTTGCCGAGGCGACCGCGCGGGCGGGCGAACACCTGTCGGTCTATCAGTTGACCATCGAGCGCGGCACGGCATTCCACCGCTCGGGCGTGCGCGCGGCCGATGAGGACACCGCCGCCGACCTGTTCGAGCAGGCCGAGGAGACGCTCGAGGCGGCCGGGCTGGCCGCCTATGAAATCTCCAACCACGCCGCCCCCGGCGCCGCCTGCCGCCACAACACCGCGATCTGGCAGGGCAGCGACTATGCCGGCATTGGCCCCGGCGCCCATGGCCGCATCACCCTCGCCGGCGGCGTCCACGCGACGCACCGGACACCGGCGCCCGATCGCTGGCTCGACCTGGTCGAGCGCCGCGGCCACGGCACCGCGACCCTGGAGCCCATCGACCCAGGGGCACGCATGGCGGAACTGGTGATGATCGGCTTGCGCCTCACCGCGGGCATCGACCGAAAGCGCTTCCGGGCGCTGACCGGCCGGGAGCCCGAGGACGCCGTCGACCGGACCGCGCTCGACCGGCTGGTCGCGGGCGGCTTCCTGGTGGTCGATGCCGCCGGCCTGCGGGCGACCCGGCCCGGCCGGCTCTGCCTCGACGCGGTGCTGCGATCGCTGCT
>CAZBWP010000150.1:0-3247 GCA_964495295.1 uncultured Rhodospirillaceae bacterium
CTGGCCGTCCGCGTCGATATCGTCGAACGCGTCGCGGCGCGGGCCCGGACGCTGTCGGCCCAGGGTGAGTTCCGCGGCACGGCCGAGTTCTGCTCGCTGCTCGGGTGCCGCGCCGAGGACCTGCCGGCGATCCTCGGGGGTCTCGGCTATCGGCATCGCACCGACGATGACGGTCCGCTCTATCGCCGCGCGCCGGCCGCCGACAAGCCCGCCAAGCGGGCGGCCCGGCGGCCGCGCGCCCGCCCCGAGTCGCCGTTCGCCCGCCTGGGCGACCTTGCCCGCTCGCGATGAGCGACCGGGCGCCGGACCAGCTCGCGCCGACGCTGCGCCTCGACAAATGGCTGTGGTACGCCCGCTTCTTCAAAAGCCGGACGCGCGCCACCGCGGTGTGCGAGGCGGGGCGCGTCCGCGTCAACGGCACGATCGTTCACAAGGCGCACCACGCCCTCAGGCCGGGTGACGTGCTGACGTTCCCGCAGGGCGCCGATGTGCGGATCGTCAGGATCCTGGGGCTTGGCGCCCGCCGGGGCCCGGCGCCGGAGGCCCAGGCGCTGTACGAGGATCTGGAGCCGCCCGTCCGTCCCATCGCCCGCGCCGAGGACGACGCGGCGGCGGCCGGCCTCCGCTCCCGTGGCAGCGGTCGGCCGACGAAGGCGGACCGGCGCGCCACGGATCGCCTCAAGCCCGACGCCTGACGCGCCGTCCCCGGCGGCTCCGGGCATCCCCCACGATCCTTGGGGTTGAGGCCGATCCGAAGCCTGTGCTACGCAACACCATGTTGACAAGAATTCGATCGTTGTTCGGCGGCGAGGCGGAGGCGGAGGCCCCGGCCGCGCGCGTCGCCAGCATTGAGGGCGCCGCGGCGGCCTTGATGATCGAGGCGGCGTGTCTCGACGATGCGTTCAAGGACAGTGAGCGGGTGGTGATCCTCGCCGCGTTGCGGAACCGCTTCGGCCTCTCGGCCGACGTGGCGGAAGCGGTGGTCGACGAGGCGCTGGCGGCGGCCGGCGATTCCGTCCAGATCTACGACATCATACGCGTGATTCGCGAGGGGCTGGCGCCGGAGGAGCGGATTCGCGTCATCGAGATGCTGTGGGAGGTGGCCTACGCCGACGGCGAGCTCCACGACTATGAGGCCAATCTGGTCCGGCGCGTGTCCGGGCTTCTGTACGTTCCCGATGCGGACAGCGGCGCCGCCCGCAAACGGGTGATCGAGCGCCTGAGCGCGAGCGGCGCGCCCGCGCCCTGACGTCCACCAACCCTCGTCGCCACGGGGCGGCGAACACGGAGACTGACATGACCTACGTCGTCCTCGAGAACTGCATCAAGTGCAAGTACATGGACTGTGTGGAAGTGTGTCCGGTCGATTGCTTCTATGAGGGCGAGAACATGCTCGTCATACACCCTGACGAATGCATCGACTGCGGCGTCTGCGAGCCGGAATGTCCGGCCGAGGCGATCGTGCCGGATACCGAACCGGGCGTCGAGAAGTGGCTGGAGGTCAACACCAGGTTCGCCGCGCTCTGGCCGAACATCACGCGCAAGGGGGAGCAGCCGGCCGACGCCGACGCGTGGAACGGCAAGCCGGACAAGGAAAAACTGCTGAGCGAAGCGCCCGGCAGCGGAACCTGACGCCCCGGCGAGGCGCCCTGGCCCGAATCGGGCGAGGAGCCTGGGCCTGAATCTGGGTCTGTCTTTCGCGCCTGCAATGTGATATGGTTTTGCATGGTGAGCCGGTCATGGTTCGCTCGGGTTGTCCGGGGGGGCAGCATTTGCGGTGGACCCCTGTCTCATGACAACCGCGCATCGATAGCCTCAACGGCGGCCGGAGTGCTTGGCGCGGTAAGGTGCTAGGGCCCCATAGGTCTGTGCTCGGCGGTCTGTGCTCGGCGGTCTGTGCTCGGCGTCGGGAGGCGATCGGATGGGTCAACGTGAATTAATCAATAGACGAGAGAGAAGGGAATGAAGTCGGAAGAACTGGCATTCAACCCTGGAGATTACGTGGTCTATCCGACGCACGGCGTCGGCCAGGTTATCTGCCTCGAACAGCGCGAAATCGCCGGCCAGGCGCTCGAATTGTTCGTGATTCACTTCGATCGGGATCGCATGACGCTGCGCGTGCCGATCGGCAAGGCGAACGCGGCCGGGTTGCGCAAGCTCAGCACGCGCAAGGTCATGGACAACGCGCTGTCGACCCTGAAGGGCCGGGCGCGCGTCAAGCGGACCATGTGGAGTCGCCGCGCCCAGGAATACGAGGCGAAGATCAACTCGGGCAACCCGGTGGCGATCGCCGAGGTGGTGCGCGATCTGTATCCCAATGTGGGGCAGCCCGATCAGTCGTTCAGCGAGCGGCAAATCTATGAGGCTGCGTTCGAGCGGCTGGTTGCCGAACTCGCGGCGCTTGAGAACATCGACAAGGTGCGGGCGTCCGAGAAGCTCTCCGAACTGCTCAGCGCCGCGTGACCGCGGCTCACCCGGCCCCCGATGCCAACACCCGGCATGGCGACGGGCCGGCGAAGATCGGCCTGAACGTGACTGAGCAGACGATCTTCGCCATCCTGCCGGCGGGGCGGACGACGTGGGCCGTCGGGTCCATCCACGCCGCCGTGGCACGGCTGGACAAGGTGCACCGGTGGATCGGCGAGCGCATCCGGCCGGAAGACAATCTTGTCTATCTCGGCAACCTGGTCGGTCGGGGCGGCGGTACCCTCGATACCGTCAATTCGCTGCTGCTGTTCCGGCGGGCGTTGCTGGCGCGACAAACCTTCGACGGCGCCGGGGAGATCGTCTACCTGCGGGGCCGCCAGGAGGAGATGTGGCACAAGCTCTTGCAGGTGCAGTTCGCGCCCAATCCGCGCGAGGTGCTCGAATGGATGCTCTCGCAGGGGGCCGGCCCGACCGTGGAAGCCTACGGCGGCGACGTCGCCGAAGGGCGGCGCGCGGCGGCGACCGGTGCCGTGGCGCTCTCGCAATGGACCAATCGGCTGCGCGCGGCCATGCGCGCGCGCGACGGCCACGACAAGCTGATGAGCGTGCTCCGCCGCGCCGCCTACACCGCCGACCAGTCCTTGCTGTTCGTCAATGCCGGCATCGACACGGCGCGGCCGCTGTCGGAGCAAAGCGACACGTTCTGGTGGGGCGGCCGCAATTTCGACGAGATCGACCAGCCCTACGGCGAGTTCCGCTACGTCGTCCGCGGCTTCGACTATCGCCACAAGGGCGTCTGGTTCAAGGACTGGGTGGCCTC
>CAZBWP010000150.1:3347-6231 GCA_964495295.1 uncultured Rhodospirillaceae bacterium
GCGCTGACCATCGACTTTGCGGAGCGCCTGGCGAAGCCGTACCGGATCGTCGACCTGGATGCGCCGGAACCGGCGGCGGACACCCGCGCCTGGATCGCCTCGGCCGGCGTGCGGGTGCTGAACGTCGCCGGGCCGCGCGAGAGTTCGTCACCGGGCATCGGTGCCGCCGCCGCCGCCTTTCTTGGGGACCTGCTCGCCGACCGTGGACCGCCGCCGCTCAGCGGGTGACGATCTTGACCTTCCGGCCCGCCTCCACCGTGTCGCCCTCGGCGAGGCCGTTGAGCACGCGGAACCATTCGGCCGGCAAGCCCGCGACCGTCATCGACCGCGCGAGATCGTCGACGGTCTGGCCGGGGCGCACCGTCACCACGGCGATGCGCAGCGGCTCGATGGCGGCGATCTCGGCCGCGGACAGGCGGCGGAAGCTGAAGGTCGTCGCGCGGACATCCAGGTCCGTCCGATCGCTGGTGAGGGCCGGCGTCAGGAACATGAACCGGTAGGTGCGGCCCGGCCGCTCCCGCACGGCCACGAGACGGACGTCCACCAGCCCCTGCTCGAGGCGGATCCGGTTGCTTCCGGTCACCGCCTCCATGCCGTTGATCTGCAACGGCTCGACGCTGTGCAGGCCGAGGCGGCCGCCCCAGTCGTCGGCGACGTAGGCGAGCAGATCGGCGTTGCTCGGGACGGCGTCGGCCGGCACCATGTCGAAGACGATCAGCGAGCCGTCCGGCCCCTGCGCCGAGACGTGGCTCGGCCCGTTGGTCAGGCGGAAGCCCTCGGGGATGCGAAAGGCGATCGCCAGCTCCGGATGGCGGAACTCGCCGCCGACGCGGGTGCCCTGGCGCGGGTCGTCGCCAAAAACCAAGCCGTCGATGCGGTCCAGGTAGGCGTCCCGGTCGATCCTGCCGCCGTTCGCCGTCGCCGTCGCCACCGCGGCCGCCTCGCGCACCCGGTCGACGGTGCGCGGGTGCGTATCCAAAAGGTCGCCGTGCCGCGCCGTGCCGTCGGCGGCGGTGGCCGCCCGCAGGGCCGACTGGGTCGCCAGCTTGTCCAGGAACGACGCCATCGCCGCCGGATCGTAGCCGGCCTTGCCGAGGTAGCGGATGCCCAGCCGGTCGGCCTCGACCTCCTGGACGCGCGACCATTGCCTGAGCGACCGGCGACCGGTCGCGGCATCCGTCGGTGCGCCATCATCCGAAGCTTTTCGCAGCGCCATGCCGACGGCCACGGCCTGGCTGTAGCGTTCGGCCGGATGCCGGGCGACCAGGTGGCCGATCTCGTGGGCGAGCACGCCGGCGAGTTCGGCCTCCGAGTCGGCCAGCGCCAGGAGGCCGCGGGTGACGTGCACGAAGCCCCCCGGCAAGGCGAAGGCGTTGACCGACGGATCATCCAGCACGACGAACGTATAGGCGAGATCGGGGCGCTCGGTGACGGCGACGAGCGACTGGCCGAGACGTTCGACATAGGCCTGCAGGGCCGGGTCGGCGTAGAGGCCGCCGAATTCGGCCACCAGTTCGGGATGCGCCGTGGCGCCGATCCGCTGCTCCTTGTCGACCGACATGAAGGCGGTGAACGCGTCCCGCCCGGTCGCCGGGTTGGTATCGCAGCCGCCCAGGGAGGTGGCGAGCGCGGTGCCGAGCGCGAGCATGGCGAAAACTGCGAGGCGGCTCATCCGGCTCCACCGGGTCCGGCGGCGGCACCGACGCTTCGCATCCGTTCGCTCGTCATTCCGCACCCCGGTTGCTGACGCCGGCGTCGGCGAAGGTCGCCATGCCGGCATGGCAGGCGGCGGCGGCCTTGATCACCGCCGCGGCGAGGACGGCGCCCGATCCCTCGCCGAGACGCATGTCGAGGTCAAGAATGGGGGGGCGGCCGAGAAGGTCAAGGATGCGCCGATGCCCCGGCTCGGACGACACGTGGCCGAAGGCGCAATGGTCGAGGACGTCTTCGCGCAGCCGGACCAGCGGGGCGACGGCCATGGTGCAGATGAAGCCGTCGAGCACCACCGGGATGCGGCGGAGCCGCGCGCCGAGCACGGCGCCGGCGATCGCCGCCAGTTCGCGGCCGCCGAGCCGTCGCATCAGCTCCAGCGGATCGTCCGCCCAGGCGCGATGGGTTGCCACGGCGGTGGCGACCACCGCCGCCTTGCGGGCGATCCCTGAATCGTCGAGTCCCGTTCCCGGCCCGGTCCAGGCGGTGGCGTCGCCGCCGAACACGCCGTGCGCCAGGGCGGCCGCCACCGTGGTGTTGCCGATCCCCATCTCGCCGAGACAGAGCAGGTCGACCGGCGCCCGCGTCGCCGCCTCGCCGCGCCGCACGGCGGCCATGAACTCGGCTTCCGTCAGCGCCGGAGCGACGGTGATATCGCCCGTCGGATGCTCCAGGTCGATGGCGTCGACGTACAGGTCGGCGCCGACGGCGCGGCAGACCTGATTGACCGCCGCCCCGCCGGCTTCGAAATTGGCGACCATCTGCGCCGTCACGTCGGCGGGAAACGCCGACACGCGGCGCGCGGCGACGCCGTGATTGCCGGCAAAGATCCAGGTGGCGATGCGCTGCACCGTCGGCGGATGCCGCCCCTGCCACGTCGCGAGCCAGGCGCTCAGCTCCTCCAGCCGCCCGAGCGAGCGGGGCGGCTTGGTCAGGGTCGGCTCGCGCGCCGCCGCTTTCGCCGCCGCATCCCGGTCGGGTCCGGGCAGCCGGTCGATGACGGCGCGCAGGTCGGCGAGGGAGCGCAGGGTCGGCGGCTGTTCGCTCAAGTGGTGCTCCGTCTCTCCGCTGCGGCGCAATCCGGCCGTTCCCTCACTTCGCCGGCGCCTCTATAACACCACCAGTCATGGATCAGCGGACCGAAAACATCAAGGTGCCCCCCCGCCCGCCGGGC
>CAZBWP010000151.1:0-6215 GCA_964495295.1 uncultured Rhodospirillaceae bacterium
CCGACGCCATCGCGCGCCTGCGCAACGTTGCCATCATCGCCCACGTCGACCACGGCAAGACGACACTGGTCGACCGCCTGTTCCAACAGGCGGGCACGCTCGGCCGGACCGGCGGCGACGTCGAGCGAGTGATGGATTCGAACGACCTGGAACGCGAGCGCGGCATCACCATCCTTGCCAAGAACACCGCCCTCGACTGGAACGGCTGGCGCATCAACATCGTCGACACGCCGGGCCACGCCGACTTCGGCGGCGAGGTGGAGCGGGTGCTCTCCATGGTGGATTCGGTGCTGCTGCTGGTCGACGCGGTCGACGGGCCGATGCCGCAGACCACGTTCGTCCTCAGGAAGGCGCTGCAACACGGCCTGAAGCCGATCGTCGTCGTCAACAAGGTGGACCGCCCCGCGGCGCGGCCCGACTGGGTGGTCGACCAGACCTTCGACCTGTTCGTCCGGCTCGGCGCCAGCGAGGCGCAGCTCGACTTCCCGGTGCTGTTCGCCTCGGCTCTGCACGGCTGGGCGTCGCACCAGCACGAAACACAAGGCGGCGACATGACCGCCTTGTTTCAGACCATCGTTGATCGGGCGCCGGCGCCCGACGTGGATCCCGACGGGCCGCTGCAACTGCAGGTGAGCGCGCTGGACTACTCCAGCTTCGTCGGCATCATCGGCATCGGCCGCATCCGCCGCGGCCGCGCCCGGCGCAACTCGGCCGTCACCGTGGTCGACGCCGGCGGCGGCCAGCGCAAGGCGCGGCTGCTGCAGATCCTCGCCTTCCACGGGCTCGAGCGTGAGGAGCGGGACGAGGCCAGCGCCGGCGACATCATCGCGTTCACCGGCATCGAGGGCCTGAAGATCTCCGACACGGTGTGCGATCCGGAGACGCCGGAGGCGCTGCCGGCGCTGGTGGTCGACGAACCGACCATCAGCATGACATTCCAGGTCAACGACTCGCCCTTCGGCGGCCGCGAAGGCAAATATGTCACCAGCCGCGTGCTCAAGGAGCGGCTGGAGCGAGAGCTTCTGCACAACGTGGCGCTGCGGGTCGCGGCCACCGCCGACGCCGACAAGTTCAAGGTCTCCGGGCGCGGCGAGCTGCACTTGGCGATCCTCGTCGAGACCATGCGGCGCGAGGGCTACGAGCTCGCCATCTCCCGCCCCGAGGTGATCCTCCGGGAAGTGGAGGGGAAGGTCTGCGAGCCGTGGGAGACGCTCACCATCGATGTGGAGGAGGCGCACCAGGGCGCGGTGATGGAGAAACTCGGCGAGCGCAAGGGCGCGCTCAAGGAGATGGTGCCCGACGGCAAGGGGCGGGTGCGCCTCGACTACCAGATCCCGAGCCGTGGTCTGATCGGCTTTCGGTCCGACTTCCTGACGCTCACGTCGGGCACGGGGCTGATGTATCACGCCTTCGACCACTACGGTCGGCGGGTCGAGGGGGCGATCGGCGGCCGCAACAACGGCGCGCTGGTGTCGATCGCCACCGGCAAGGCGCTCGCCTATGCGCTGTTCAATCTGCAGGAGCGCGGCCGGCTGTTCATCGGTCCGGGAACCGAGGTCTACGAGGGCATGATCATCGGCATCAACAGCCGCGACTCGGACCTGATGGTCAACCCGCTGAAGGCAAAGCAGCTCACCAACATCCGCGCCGCCGGCAGCGACGAGAACATCCTGTTGACCCCGCCGATTCGCACCACTCTGGAGTACGCGCTGGAGTTCATCAACGACGACGAACTCGTCGAGGTGACGCCCCGCTCGATCCGCGTGCGCAAGAAGCTGCTGAAAGAGCACGAACGCAAGAAGGCAAGCCGCGCCGCCTGAGCGTTGCCAGAACGGCCCGGCAGGCCCTCAATCCCGGAGGGGGAGAGGCCGCGAACGGGCGAGCCATGCGAGCGAATGGCGCCGGGCGGCCCGTCTCCGCTCGTCTCAACGCCCGGTCAGCGACAGCGTCCGATGGCTTTCAGGACGACGCGCGTGAGCCAGGAGGGGCCCTGGCAGTTGCGTTCGCCGGCAAGGACCAGATCCACGCGCGCCGTTTGCGCGAAGGCCCGGCCCAGGATCAGCTGATTCAGCATTTTCAATCTCCCAGATCAATTGACGGGCAGCTATTGACGTTCCGCCACGCTGTTCTCTACGCCCTGCAACTATGGGAAGTGTACGCACATTTTGCGCCCTTGTCAACAAAATGCGCACTTCGTACGCATCGCTTGCATGTGGAACTGCCAAGGGTAAAGTGACGGTTTTGCGACACCCGAGCGGGGTCAGTCGAGGGAGACCGTATGTGAAACCGGCCGATTTCAAACGCTGGCGCAAGTCTCTAGGGTTGTCGCAGAAGGAAGCTGCGACTGCTCTTGGCCTGAAACGGCGGATGGTCCAGTATTACGAGAAAGGAGAACGCGATGGCGAGGCTGTCGATGTGCCGAAAGCCGTTAGCCTAGCCTGCTTCGCTTTGAGTATCGGCGTCGATACTTACGATGGCCCCGACCCTCGGAGCGAAGAAAATCCCTGGCCACTACAGCGAAATGGCGGAAAGAAAGCGGAGAAGATTTAGCCGGTGCCCCCGGACACCCTGTCGGCAAAACGCGAAGCCGGGCCGGCAGCAGTCACCGGCGCGCCGGGCGTGGTGCCGCGGGATTGATCCGGACGGTCCAAGCTGTCGGCACAACAGCGCAAGGCCGCCCCGACGCAAGAAGGGGACGAGAGCGGTCCCTGTCCCCTCCGGCGCTTCGTGATGACGCTGGTCCGTCCCCCGGCGCGCCGCTGACAATCGGTCAGCCGCGCGAGACCGATCACATGTGCGGGATTTTCGGGTTCGCTTGCCTCCCGCCGTCAGACGGTGATCGATGACAGTTGCACGGGCGTTCGCGTGCCCGCCACGACGACGATCCCACTTTCCGTCACCGTATACTTCTTGCGATCGTCTTCGAGATCGTAGCCGATCACCGTGCCCTCGGGGATCCGTACGTTCTTTTCCAGGATGCAGCGCTTGAGTTTGGAGCGCCGGCCGATGTCGCAGTTGTCGAAGATCACGCAGTCTTCGACCTCGGCGCCGGCGTGGACGTAGACGTGGCGGCCGATCACCGAATTGCGGACCAGGCCACCCGAGATGATGCATCCCCCGGCGATCACCGAGTCGATGGCATGACCGCGCCGGCCGTCCTCGTCGAAGGCGAACTTCGCGGGTGGATCGGAATAGCCAGCCGTCCGGAGGGGCCACTCCAGATTGAACAGGTTGAGTTCCGGATCGATCGCGCGAATATCCATATTCGCTTCGTAGTAGGCGTCGAGGGTGCCCACGTCCCGCCAATATGGCAGCTTGTCCGCAGGTTCGCCGGGAATCTTGTTCGTCAGGAAATTATAGGCGAACATCTCAGCCTGACCGATTGCCTTTGGCAGGATATTGCGGCCGAAGTCGTGGGAACTGTTCTCGTCGAGCTGATCCTCTTCGATCATTTTGAGGAGCATATCTGTCGAGAAAATGTAGTTCCCCATCGAGGCATAGACCTGATCGGGGTCGTCCGGCATGGTCGGGGCATCGGGATCCTTCTCGTGGAAGCCAATGATGCGACCGCCGAGCGTCGTTTCGATGACGCCGAAATCCTTCGAGAACTTCTTGTCCGTGGGGATGGCGGCAACCGTGACATGGGCACGCTTTTGCTCGTGGAACTCGATCATCTCCCGGATGTTCTGCCGATAGATGTGGTCGGCACCGAAAACCGCGACGATATCAGGCGCCGACTGCTCGATCAGGTTGATGTTCTGATGAATGGCGTCCGCCGTGCCACGGTACCAAGTCTTGCCGGCCGTCCGCATCTGCGCCGGCACCGGCACGATGAACTGGCTCTTGAGGAGGCTGCCAAAGGCCCAGCCATCACTCAAATGCTGCATCAGCGACTGACTTCGGAACTGAACGACCACGTAAATCGAATAGATTCCAGAGTTTATCAAGTTGCTGAGCACGAAATCGACGATACGATACTTTCCTCCGAACGGCACGGCCGGCTTGGCACGCTCTGCGGTCAACGGGTGTAGGCGCGTTCCCTCTCCCCCGGCGAGCACGATAGCCAAAACTTTCAAACGCATGGGAGTCCTCCGTTTGGGCGCGGGTCGACTTGGTTACTTTCAGGCGCCGTTGTAGCAGGTGTCTCCCCGCGGCGGGAGAATTTTGGTACATTTCTTAGGGGAATTCGATGCATGGCAGATGCCGCGAATCGCGGACGGTCACGCACCCCGAGGTGGCGGGGGCGGCTCAGTTGCCGCGATCGCGGGCGACATAGCGGCCGCCTTCGAAGCTCACGAAAAACGCATCCAGGTCGGGATGCTGGATCGGGTCGCCGCTGGTCTCGGCGTTCAGGTTGCGTTCGGCGACATAGGTGCGAACCGCCGTACCGTGGCGCAGTATATGATACCACGGCCGGTCCCGCGGCGGACGGCTGAGCGCCATCGTCTCGTACCATTCGTTGGACAGGGAGAATTCGGCGTCGACATCAACGACCACGCCGCGATAGTCGAACAGCGTGTGATGGACGACTTGGCCAACGGCGAATCTGGCGGTCAACGCGATCATGACGCTCGACATCGATCAGCCTGAAAGCCCCAAAGGTTAGCATCGCGCCCTGGGATTTTCCAGGTCTGGCGGGAAATTGCCGCAACGGTGTACAGTCGCCGCAGACACGGATCGGAATCGTGCATCCGCGTTCGGTTCGAAGACCCCAGGCTCCGAGGGAAACGACCCATGAATATCGGTTCGCTGATGCCGCGCCACGCGCGTTTTCGCGGCGACCACACCGCATTGATCGTCGGCCCGCACAGGCTCACATGGCGGCAACTCGATCGCTACGTCAACCGGTTGGCCAACGCGCTGCTTGCGGCCGGTCTGCGCAAGGGCGACAAGATGACGACCGTTCTGCCCAACTGCTTGGAATTGATGGCGGCATACTGGGCGGCGGCGAAGACCGGCATCGTCATCGTGCCTGCGAGTCCCTTGTTGCAGGCCGGCGGCCTGCGGACGCTGCTGCAGGATTCCGAAACGGTTCTGGTCATCGGTCACGCATCGTTCGCGGACGCGTTCGACCAGATCCGCGGCGACCTTTCGGCCATTGCCGCCGATCGGTGGATCCTGGTGGACGCCGGAGGCGATCG
The DNA here is from genome assembly GCA_964495295.1 of uncultured Rhodospirillaceae bacterium. Classification (GTDB taxonomy): domain Bacteria; phylum Pseudomonadota; class Alphaproteobacteria; order Rhodospirillales; family Defluviicoccaceae; genus CAZBWP01. The sequence goes on from CAZBWP010000151.1 coordinate 5,142, forward strand.
ACCCGGCTTCCGGAGCTACGAGGCATTCCTCGCGGACGAGGCCGAAACGCCACCGCCCGACCCGGGTCTGGGCGACGATGACATGTATAACATCATGTACTCCAGTGGAACGACTGGCCTTCCCAAAGGAATTGTTCATACACACTATGTCAGGGCCATGTATTGTATGATTTTTGCCGAAACGTTTCGGATCATTCCCGAAAGCATCATTTTGCACGCCGGGTCGATCGTGTTCAATGGATCCATGGTGGACCTAATGCCATGGATGTTCGTCGGCGGAACCTATATCCTGCATGAGGCATTTGACGCCGGCCGCGTTATCGAAACCATTGCCACCGAAAAAGTAACCCATATCGTCATGGTGCCGTCGCAAATCATCGCCCTGCTCAACCACTCGACATTCACACCTGATAAGCTCGCCTCTCTGGAAATGCTGCAGAATATCGGGGCGCCGCTGCACATCGATTACAAGAAGCGGATCAACAAGGATCTGCCGGGCCGCTTCTACGAACTGTACGGACTGACCGAGGGATTGATGACCGTCCTCGACAAGCATGACGCCATCCGCAAGGAAGGCTCGGTCGGCTGCGCGCCGCCGCTCATGGAGATCAAGATATTCCGCGAGGACGGCTCCGAGGCCGACCCTGGCGAGATCGGCGAGATCTGCGGGCGGAGCCCCTGCATGATGCCGGGCTACTACAAGCGTCCCGAGCTGACCCGGCAGACGATCGTCGACGGCTGGCTGCACTCCGGGGACGCCGGCTACCTGGACGAAGACGGCTACCTGTACCTCGTCGACCGCATGAAGGACATGATCATCTCCGGTGGCGTCAACGTCTATCCGCACGACATCGAGGAGGTCATCATGCAGCATCCGGCGGTCCAGGAGGCCGCGGTGTTCGGTGTCGCCGATCCGAAGTGGGGGGAAGTGCCGGTCGCCGCGGTGGTACTCGGCGGCGGACAGAGCGTCGGCAAGGAGGAACTGGTCGCCTGGACCAACGAACGGGTCGGCGCCAAGTTCCAACGGATCCACGATGTGGTCGTCTACGAAGAGTTCCCGCGCAACGTCGCCGG
>CAZBWP010000152.1:0-6211 GCA_964495295.1 uncultured Rhodospirillaceae bacterium
TTGATCGGCCAGCGGGTGCAGGACGCCATCCAGCGGACGCTGGCGGCCAAAGGCTTCGTCGAAGGCTTTCCGGCGGACTTCACCGTCGCCTACTCCGTCGGCATCCGAGACCGGGCCTTCACCTCATTCCTGCCCGAGTTCGAGCCGGTGCTCGTGCCGGGCTTGGGGATCCAGTACATCCGCACGGCGAGCCGACCAGTGACGTATCGGTATCAGGAGGGGACCATCGCCGTCGACGTGTTCGACGTCGCCACCGGCCGGCCGGTCTGGCACGGCAGCGCCACCAAGGAGGTCGACCCGGACGATGCGACGCCGGAGGCGATCAACGCCATCGTCCAATCGCTGATGGCCGACTTTCCACCGCCCGCCGGGGCGCCGATCAGGCCGCGCTTCTGATCGCTCGGGCCTCACGGCTCCGCATGGTCGATCGGCGCGGCGGTGCGCGGGGCAGCCAGCGCGACGAGTGTCGGATCGGTGGGGGCGTTGCGGACGTAGGCGATGAACGCGTCCGCCGTCAACGGTTTGGAAAAGTGCCAGCCCTGGGCGAAGCGGACATCGCGGTCGCGGAGATAACGGGCCTGCCGTTCCGTCTCGACGCCCTCGGCGATGGTCTTCAGGCCGAGCGAGTTGGCCATGTCGATGATCACGTCGGTCAGCCGCGCCGACGGCGCGCCGTTGCCGAGCGCCGAAACGAAGGCCTTGTCGATTTTCAGGTAGTCGAGCTTGAACTTGTCGATGTAGGCGAGGCTGGAATAGCCGGTGCCGAAATCGTCGATGGCGACCTCCGAGCCGAGGTCACTGAGCGCCTGGACGACCTTGCGGCACTCGGGGTTGTCGATCAGGCCGCGTTCGGTCAGTTCGAACAGGATCTGCTGCGGCCGAATGCCGTGGCGGGCGATGGTCTGGCGGGCGTCGTTGACGATCTCGAAGCTGGCGACGTGGGCGGGGGCCAGGTTGATGGCGATGTGCATCTCGGGGTCGTCGCGCAGCAGCGCCCCCATCTTCTCGCCCACCTCCCGCATCAGATATCGGGTCATCGGGATGATGATCCCGGTCTCCTCGGCCAGCGTGATGAACAGGTCGGGCGGGATCAGATCCTGTTCGGGGTGGCGCCAGCGAATCAGCGCCTCGGCGCCGGCGCAGCGGCCGGACTGCAGGTCGATCACCGGCTGGTACCAGATCTCGAACTCGTGATTGTCCAGGCCGTCGCGCAGTTCTGCCGCGAGCGACAGCCGCTTGCGGCCGACGGACCACGCACCGAAGCCGAGCCCCAGGCCCGCCAGCAAGGAGAGGCTGCCGGTGACGAGGGCGTTCTCCCGCCATGGCGCCAACGCCCAGGTCTCGCTGGCCAAGGCGTTGACGGTCGAGTCGTAGAGGCCGACGTCGCGGGACGACCGGAGGAGATCGGGGGCCCCGATCGGCGGCACGCCAAGATCGGCAACCTGCAGGCCGTCGATCAGGATCTCCAGCCGTCCTTCCGTCCCCAGGGCGCCGGCAACCACGGCATCGATCAGCGATGCGGGGGAGACCGCGGCGATGACGGTCCCGCCGGAGCGAAGCGTGTGCGCGGCGGTGAAATGGCGTCCGGGGAGATATCCCTGGTCGGTCGGCGCCGAGAAGCGCACGAGCCAGCGCTCCCGGCCGAAATGCTCCGTCTCGGCCACGTTCATCGGCGGATCGACCATGCCGAAGCTGGTGCAGACCAGAATGCCGTCGGCGGAGATGTATCCCATGCCGATGATCGACGGCAGGGTGACGGCCTTGCTGCGGAATTCCCGGATCAGGTCTTCGGTGCAGCCGTGGCGGGCGGCAAAAGCCACGTCGGCCAACGCCGCCTCCGTCGTCAGCAGGATGTCTTCGACCCGTCGGGCGGCGACTTCGACCAGTTCGTCGAGGCGCATCTGCGCCCGGTTGCGGGCGTCATGATAGCCAACGATCTGCGCTCCGGTGACGGGCACCAGTGCGATCAGGGTCGCGGCCGCCACCAGCATCAGCAGTTTGCGCGTTCGTCGCGTCATGTTGGGGCCCACGAAGTGCGCGGCCGTTATCCCACGAATCGGCGCAAGCCGCCAGCCAAGCGTCATTGACAGCTGTGCGTCATTGACAGTCGCGCGTCTTCCTGGGGTCCCTGGAAGCGAAACCAACGCGCCTTGGCAACGACCATGCGCATTGCTACATTCGACTTGTTCGCATTCGCTCCAACGACTGGGACACCCATGCGTCAGGCGTCGGAGAGCACCGTTCTGTTCAGTGCCGTGATCCGGCCGCATCGCAGCGCCGGACGGCGTGCCGCGACCGTCGTCGTGGTGCTGGTGGCGGCCGTGCTGTTCCTGGCCTCGATCGGTTTCATCGCCGCCGGGGCATGGCCGGTGGCGCCGTTCCTCGGCCTCGAGGTGCTGCTGCTCGCCGGCGCCCTCGGCCTGAACCAGCGGGCCGGCACCGCCTATGAAGCGATCAACCTGACGCGTCAGACACTGACCGTGAAACGCGTCAACCACTGGGGCCGGCAAACCGACGTCTCGTTTCCGCCCAGTTGGCTGCAGGTCAACCTGGAGGAGCCGGTGCAGCGGTGGAGCCCGCTGGAGCTGCGCTCGCATGGCCGATCCCTGGTGATCGGCAGCTTCCTGTTGCCGGAGGAACGACTGACGCTGGCGCGATCGCTGCGCCGCGAACTCGATCGGCTGACCCGGACCTCGTTCGCCACCTGACGCGGTTGGAGAGAGGCCCCATCACTCCAGGCCCCGTCACTCCAGGCCAAGCACCTGGCGCATGGAGTAGAGGCCGGGCGGCCGCCCCGCGGTCCACAGTGCCGCCCTGACGGCGCCGCGCGCGAAGACGCTGCGATCGGAAGCCCGGTGCGTCAGCTCGATGCGTTCGCCGTCGCCGGCGAAGATCACCGTGTGCTCGCCGGCGACGTCGCCGCCGCGCAGGGTGGCGAAGCCGATCTCCCCCGCCGGCCGGGCGCCGATGCGACCGTCGCGGATCGTCCGCGAGACGGCGTCCAGCGCCGTGCCGCGCCCCGCCGCCGCCGCGTGGCCGAGGGCGAGCGCCGTGCCGGAGGGCGCGTCCACCTTGTGCCGGTGATGCATCTCGACGATCTCAATGTCGTAGTCGTCGCCGAGGATCGCCGCGACCTGGCGGGTCAAACCGAGCAGCAGGTTGACGCCGACGCTCATGTTCGCCGCCTGGACCACCGGGACGATTTGCCCGGCGACGACCAGCGCCTCATGATGCCGCGGCTCGAGGCCGGTGGTGCCGACGACCATCGCCACCCCCTCTGCCGCCGCCAGGTGAAGATGCCGCGCCAGCGTGTCCGGCACGGTGAAATCGATGATCGCATCGGCGGCGCCGAACAGCGCGGCCGGATCGTCGCCGACGAAGAGCCCCGAGGCGGCGGCCCCAACCAGGGCCGCGACGTCGGCGCCGAGCGCCGCGTGGCCCGGCCGTTCCGTGCCGCCGGCGAGTTGCGCCGCCGGCTCTGCGAGCACGGCCTGCACCAGCATCCGCCCCATGCGGCCGGCGCAGCCGACGATCCCGATCTTCATGGCCGTCTCCCCATCGCTGGCCGATCACTCGGTCAGATCGTCCCAGAACTCCTTCACCTTGGCAAAGAACCCGTGTGACTCGGGGCTGTGCTTGGCGTCCCTGCTGTCTTCCTCGAACTCGCGCAGCAGCTTTTTCTGCTTGTCGGTGAGGTTGACCGGCGTTTCGACGATCGCCTCGACGAACAGGTCGCCGCGCTGGGTCGAGCGCAGCACCGGCATCCCCTTGCCCCGCAGCCGGAACTGCCGGCCGGTCTGCGCGCCTTCCGGCACGGTGATGTGGGCGCGCGCGCCCTCGATGGTCGGCACCTCCACCGAACCGCCAAGGGCCGCGGTGGTCATTGGGATCGGCATGCGACAGTGCAGGTTGGCGCCATCGCGGGCGAACAGGCGGTGCGGTGCCACGGTCACGAAGATGTAGAGATCGCCCGGCGTGCCGCCGCGCATGCCGGCCTCGCCTTCGCCGCTGAGCCGGATCCGCGTGCCGTCCTCGACGCCCGCGGGGATCCCCACCTGCAGCGTCTTCTCCTTCTGCACCCGCCCGGCGCCACCGCAGACCGTGCACGGATCGCGGATCACCTGGCCGGTTCCGCCGCATGTGGGACAGGTGCGTTCGACGGTGAAAAAGCCCGACTGCGACCGCACCCGGCCAGACCCGCGGCAGGTGCCGCACGTCGTCGGGCCGCTGCCGGCGGCGGCGCCGCTGCCGTTGCAGGCCTCGCAATTGACGGCCGTCGGCACGCGGATCGTCGCCTTCTTGCCGGCGTAGGCCTCGTCGAGCGTGATCTCCATGTTGTAGCGGAGATCGGCACCGCGGCCGGGGCCACGGCCGCCGCCGCGGCGACCGCCCATGAACTCGCCGAACATCTCCTCGAAGATGTCGGCGAAGCCGGTGCCGCTGCCGAAGCCCGGCCCGGCGCGCCCGCCGCCGCCCATGCCGCCCTCGAACGCGGCGTGGCCGAAGCGGTCGTAGGCCGCCCGCTTCTGCTCGTCGCGGAGCACCTCGTAGGCTTCGTTGATGTTCTTGAACTGCTGCTCGGCGTGCTGGTTCCCGGGATTGCGGTCCGGGTGACAATCCATCGCGAGCTTGCGGTAGGCCTTCTTCAGGGTGTCGGCGTCGGCATCGCGACTGACGCCGAGGACCTTGTAGTAGTCTTCTTTGGACATGGCAGACCGCTCAGACCGTGGGGCTGGTCGCCGCCATCGTGGCGCCCATCAGGCCGGCGCCCACGCGCCGGCCTTGGGACGGAGTGCGGCACGGTTCGACACGGGCCGAACCCATGGGGCCGCATGCATGGGGAGGCAAGGAAGGGGCCCGCAGCCTCAACCGGCCTTCTTGTCGCGCTCCGGGTCCACCTCTTCGAAGTCGGCGTCGACCACCGTCTCCTCGGCGCCGCCGCTGCCGGTCGGGCCGGCATCCGCCGACGCCGCCTCGGCCTGGCTCGCCTTGTACATCGCCTCGCCGATCTTCATGGAGGCCTGGGCCAGCGCCTCGGTCTTCGCCTTGATCGCGTCGGCGTCCTCGCCGACCATGGCCCCGCGCAACTCGGCGATCGCCGCATCGACCGCCGCCTTGTCCGCGGCGGCGACCTTGTCACCGAGTTCGGACAGGTTCTTCTCGGTGGCGTGGATCAGCGAGTCGGCGTGATTGCGGGCCTCGACGAGTTCCTTGCGCTTCTTGTCCTCGGCCGCGTGCAGCTCGGCATCCTTGACCATCCGGTTGATGTCGGCATCGCTGAGACCGCCGGAGGCCTGGATGCGGATCTGCTGTTCCTTGGCGGTGGCCTTGTCCTTGGCCGAGACGTTGACGATGCCGTTGGCGTCGATGTCGAACGTCACCTCGATCTGCGGCATGCCGCGCGGCGCCGCCGGAATGCCGACCAGATCGAACTGGCCGAGCAGCTTGTTGTCCGCCGCCATTTCGCGTTCGCCCTGGAACACGCGGATGGTCACGGCGGTCTGGGCGTCGTCGGCGGTGGAGAACACTTGGCTCTTGCGGGTCGGGATCGTCGTGTTGCGGTCGATCAGCCGGGTGAAGACGCCACCCAGCGTCTCGATGCCCAGCGACAACGGCGTCACGTCCAGCAGCAGCACGTCCTTGACGTCGCCCTTCAGCACGCCGCCCTGGATGGCGGCCCCGACGGCGACCACTTCGTCCGGGTTGACGCCCTTGTGCGGTTCGCGGCCGAAGAACTGCTTGACCGTCTCGATCACCTTGGGCATGCGCGTCTGGCCGCCGACCAGGATGACCTCGTCGATCTCGTTCGGCTTGAGGCCGGCGTCCTTCAATGCGGCGCGGCAGGGGCCGACGGTCCGCTCGACCAAGTCCTCGACCAGCGCTTCCAGCTTGGAGCGCGTCAACTTGATGTTCAGATGCTTGGGGCCCGCCTGATCGGCGGTGATGAAGGGCAGATTGACCTCGGTCTGCATCGACGACGACAGCTCGATCTTCGCCTTCTCGCCGGCTTCCTTCAGCCGTTGCAGCGCCAGCTTGTCCTGCCGCAGGTCGATGCCCTGCTCCTTTTTGAACTCGTCGGCCAGGTAGTCGATGATCCGCTTGTCGAAGTCCTCGCCACCGAGGAATGTGTCGCCGTTGGTCGACTTCACCTCGAACACGCCGTCGCCGATCTCCAGGATCGAGATGTCGAAGGTGCCGCCGCCCAGGTCAT
>CAZBWP010000153.1:0-2922 GCA_964495295.1 uncultured Rhodospirillaceae bacterium
CCGCGATCCATGCGGAGGTCGAGGAAGTGGGTGGCGCAGGAGATGCAGGGGTCGTAGTTGCGGATGGTCTGCTCGCAGCGCCGCCGCAGCCCGTCGTCGTCCAGCGCCAGGTTGGCCGCGACGACGCCGCGCAGGTCGGCTTCGATCTGCGGCTGGTTCTGGCTGGTGGGCGGGATGATGTCGGCGCCAAGGATGCGGCCGTCCCCGTCCAGCCGGTACCAGTGATAGCAGATGCCGCGCGGCGCCTCGGTGCAGCCGTGCCCCTCCCCCGCCCCCGGCGTCACCGTGACGCAGGAGCGGTCCGGCTCCTCGTAGGCGCGGGCGAGGCGCAGCGCCTCCTCGCAGGCGTAGACCACCTCGACCATGCGGACGAGCAGGCTCTGGAAGGGATTGGTGCAGGCCGGGCCCAACCCCGCCTCGCGCGCCGTCTGCCGGGCCAGATCGGAGAGCTGGTGGAAGTTGTTGTTGTAGCGGGCGAGCGGGCCGACCTGATAGAGCCCGCCCGCGCGCAGCACGCCGTGCAGCGCGTTGGAGCGGGCCACGTGCTCTTCCGTCACGTGGTTGCGGAACTCGGCGACGGCGATGTCGAGGCCGCGGCTGCCGACGATACGCCCCTCGTGGATCGCGTACTCGTCCGGATGGCGCAGCGAGACGAAGTGGTCGTCGGTCGTGTAGTCCGGGAAGTCGAAGCCGGCGAAGGTGCGGGTGAGTCCGACCGCCGCCTCGACGCCCCACTCCAGGCGCTCGATCAGCCCCCGCACCGCGTGCTTGCGGGGGGCACGATAGAAGCCGCCGACGCGGAAGTTGACCGGATGGACGGCGCGGCCCCCGGTCACCTCGATCAGCGCGTTGCCGAGCTTCTTCAATTGCAGCGCCGTCTCGACCACGCCGGGATGGCTCTTGGCGATGGCGAAGGCATCGTCGACGCCGAGGAAGTCGGGGGCGTGCAGCATCGCCGCGTGCAGCACGTGGCTCTCGATCCATTCGCCGCAATAGGCGAGCCGGCGCAGGTCGCGCAGCGGCCCGGTCACCGTGACCCCCAGCGCCTGCTCCATCGCCTGGCTGGCGCTCATGATGTAGGCGATCGGGCAGATGCCGCAGATCCGCGCGGTGATGTCCGGCGCGTCGGTGAACATGCGGCCGCGGAGCAGCGCCTCGATGAAGCGGGGCGGCTCGTAGATGTGCAGCTCCACCCGCTCGACTTGGTCGCCCCGGATGCGGACGTAGAGCGCCCCCTCGCCCTCGACGCGCGGCAGGGCCTCCACCTTGATCCGGCGGGTACGTGGCCGGTTCGTGCGGTTCATGGCCGTCTACTCATGCCGTTCACTCTCCTTGCGGAACGGTCGGGCGGCGGCGTTGTAGCTGCGGAACAGGTCGCGGATCGCCGGCCGCGCCACGCCCAGCGCCGCGAGGCGGGCGGCGAGGGCCTCGGTGTTGGCGGATTCCATCGGCCCGAAGCAGCCATAGCAGCCGCGCGTCACACCGGGGCACAGGCTGCCGCAGCCGGCCTGGGTCACCGGCCCGAGGCAGGGGGTGCCGTGCGCCACCAGGACGCAGACATGGCCGCGGCGCTTGCACTCCATGCATTCGGCGTGGTTCGGCACCTGCGGGCGGCGGCCGGCGAGCAGGCTGACGACCACGTCGAGGAGCTGGAAGCGGTTGACCGGACAGCCGCGCAGCTCGAAATCGACGTTGACGTGATCGCGGATCGGCGTCGAGCGGTCCAGCGTGGCGATGTACTCCGGCCGGGCGTAGACCGCGGCGACCAGGTCCTCGACGTGGGCGAAGTTGCGCAAGCCCTGGATGCCGCCGGCGGTGGCGCAGGCGCCGATGGTCACCAGCCGGCGCGAGATCCGGCGAACCTTGTGGATGCGCTCCGCGTCGTGGGCCGTGGTGATCGAGCCTTCGACCAGCGACAGGTCATAGGGGCCGCTGCCGACGGCGCTGCTCGCCTCCAGGAAATGGGCGATGTCGACGGCCTCGGCCAGCGCCAGCAGTTCGTCCTCGCAGTCCAGCAGGCTGAGCTGGCAGCCATCGCACGACGCGAACTTCCAAACGGCGAGCTTAAGCCTTTTCGCGGCCGGCATGTCAGTATTCCCTGAGGTCGAACAGTCGGGCGATGCGATCGAAGCGGAACACCGGGCCGTCGCGGCAGACGAAGCTGCCGCCCCATTGGCAGTGGCCGCAGAAGCCGACGGCGCACCGCATGTTCCGCTCCATGGAGACCCAGATGCGCTCGGCAGCGACGCCGCGGTCCTGCAGCGCCTGCACGGCGTAGCGCATCATCACCTCCGGCCCGCAGACCAGTGCCGCGGTCGCGTCCGGATCGAAGCCGGCGCGAGCGATCAGCCGGGTGACGACGCCGACCGAGCCGAACCAGTCGCCGGCGGCCCGGTCGACGGTGACCTCCACGGCGGTGTCGAGGCGGCCGCCCCAGCGGGTGAGCTCGCCTCGATAGAGGATCTCGCGCGGCGTCCGGGCGCCATAGAGGATGGCGAACCGGCCGAAGCGGCCGCGGTTGGCGAGGATGGAGAGGATCGCCGGGCGCAGCGGCGCCAGGCCGATGCCGCCGGCGACGATGACCACGTCCCGCCCCTCGATCTCGGCCTCCGGCCAGGCGCTGCCGAACGGGCCGCGCACGCCGAGCACGCCGCCCCGCTTCAGCGCGAAGATGGCGCGGGTGACGCTGCCGACGGCGCGGACGGTGTGGACCAGCGGCTCCGGCGCCGCCGGATCGCCGCTGATGCTGATCGGCACCTCGCCGACACCGAAGGCATAGAGCATGGTGAACTGGCCGGGCCGGAAGGCGATCGGGCCGCCGGCATCGCCGGGGCTGAGATGCAGCGTCACCGTGTCGCGGAGGCTCTTCACCGTACGGTCGACGACAAACGGCCGCGGCGCGATCGGCGCCGCCGCCACGGT
>CAZBWP010000153.1:3022-6203 GCA_964495295.1 uncultured Rhodospirillaceae bacterium
TCGCGGTCCTGGATCGCCCGGGCTTCCTCGGTGATGTCGATGCCGACCGGACACCAGGTGATGCAGCGCCCGCAGCCGACGCAGCCGGAGACGCCGAACTGCTGGTGCCAGGAGCTCAGCTTGTGGGTCATCCACTGGCGGTAGCGGGCGGCGGTGGAACGCCGGATGCTGCCGCCGTAGATGTAGCTGTGCTCCACGTTGAAGCACGAGTCCCAGTGCCGCCACCGCTCGGCGCCGGCGCCATCGAGATCGCTCGTGTCCTCGACGTCGGCGCAGAAACACGTCGGACAGACCATGGTGCAGTTGCCGCAGGCGAGGCAGCGCTCGGCCGTCTCCGACCAGCGCGGATGCTCCAGATTGGCGGCGAGCAGCGGCGCCACGTCGGCCGGCATGGTCCGGCCCATGGCGGCGGTCGCGGTGGCGACGATCGCCTCGGCACGGGCCGTGTCGGCGGCGTCGGCGGGCGCCACCTTCAGGCGCGCCAGCATGGCGGCTCCGGCGGCGCTGCCCGCCGTCATCAGGAACCTGGTCCCGGCATCCAGCTCGGTGATGGCGATGTCATACCCGTCCTCGGCGGCCGGGCCGCCGCCCATGGACACGCAGAAGCAGGTTCCCCCCGGTGCGGCGCAGGTCACGGTGACCACGAACACGGCCCGCCGGCGCGCTTCGTAGGCCGGATCGTGTGCCGCCGCGTAGACCCGGTCGAGCACGCCGATCGCGCGCAAATCGCAGGCGCGGACACCGAGAAAGGCCAGCGGCGGCTCCTCCGACCGGTCGACCTCGACGTCGAAGCCGTCGCCCCGGCGGGTCGCCCGCCACAGTCGCTCGCGGGGCGGCATCAGCCAGCGCTTCCAGGCGTGCGGGCCGGGGCCGAAGCCGAACAGCGCGCCGTCGTCGCGCCGCTGGCAGCGATAGGTGCCGGCGTCCTGGCGCTCGCCCCAACCGGTGGGCAGATCGCCGATGCCCGCGATCCGATCGAGGATGATCGCCTGGTCGGCGAGCCGAGGCCCGATCACCTGGTAGCCGTCCGTGGCAAGCGCAGCGATCAGCGCCGCCAGGGTGTCGCGGTCGCCGACTGCGGGTCGCCGGGATGCGATCGTGCCTTCGGCCATGGTCGGTTTCCCTTCAAGGGTCCATTGTCGCCGACCTGAAGGGCCTGGTAAACGCCCGTTGACGCGGACGAGGCCTCCGCTTCGCGCATGCGGCCTCCGCTTCGCGCCTGCGGCCGGCCCAACGATCGTGCGGTCGCAGGATTTTGCGCTCGCGATAAGGGGCTGGATACCCTAACATCCGCTGATCCGGATGCGTCGGGTTCCTGGCGCCGACCCGGTCAGGGGAATGTTCCATGCCCGACCGCCTTCCCGCAAGGACTGCCGAACGCGCTTCTCCGGAGCAGGCATTCGGACCACGGCCGTGCGACAGCGCCGTGGTCGCGCGGCAGGCCGAACGGTGGGACACGACGACCAAGGATGACGCTGGATACTCCGACGGCGCGAACAACGAATAAGGACGGAAGGGCCGCACGCGAGTGGTCCGCCCGCGGGGCGACCGCCCCGACACGGCCAACTCCGAACATCGCATGCGAGGCTGACATGGTGACCCCCGGGAGACGATTGACAGGCAAAGCATGGATTAGAACGACACTCTCAATGGGAATGGTTTCAACATGACGCATCGCAAACTCGAAGCCGAAATCGACCGCATCCTCCACGCGGACTCACACGACCCGTTCGCGGTGCTCGGCATGCACACCCAAGTCGAGGGAAAGACGCAGAGCGTCGTGGTGCGGGTTTTCCAACCGGGCGCCAACAAGGTCTGGGTGGTTGATGCGGCAACCGGCAAGGACATTGCCGAGCTGCCGATCGTTCGCAAGGAGGGCTTTTTCATGGGGCCGGTGCCGGGGCGCACCGACCGGTTCCGCTATCGCCTGCGCATCCTGCCGCACGGCGGCGAGGAGACCTACGATCTCGAGGATCCGTACCGCTTCGGGCCGATCCTCGGGCCGCTGGACGTGCATCTGCTCGGCGAGGGCACGCACCTGCACGCCTATCGCAAGTTGGGCTCGCACCAGGCGGTGATCGACAACGTCGCCGGGGCGACCTTCGTCGTCTGGGCGCCGAACGCCCGCAAGGTCAGCATCGTCGGCGACTTCAACAACTGGGACGGACGCACCCACCAGATGCGCAACCGCCACGAATGCGGCATGTGGGAGCTCTTCGTCCCCGGCGTTCGCGCCGGTGCCCGCTACAAGTACGAGATCCGTGCCGGCTTTGGCGAACTGATGGCCCACAAGGCCGACCCGTGTGCCTTCGAGGCCGAGAAGCCGCCGCTCACCGCGTCCGTGGTCCCCATGGAAGCGCCCTATGACTGGGGCGATCAGCAGTGGATGAGCCGCCGCAAGCAGACCATCGAGCGCGATGCCCCCATCTCCATCTACGAGGTGCATCTGGGATCCTGGAAGCAGCACGTCCGGGAGGGGGACCGCTACCTCTCCTACCGTGAGCTGGCCGACGACCTGGTGCCCTACGTCAAGTGGATGGGCTTCACGCACATCGAGCTGATGCCGGTGCACGAACACCCGTTCGACGGATCATGGGGCTATCAGCCGACCGGCATGTTCGCGCCGACCAGCCGCTACGGCCGCCCGGAGGACTTCAAGCACTTCATCGACCGGTGCCACCAGGAAGGCATCGGCGTGCTGATCGACTGGGTGGCCGGGCACTTCCCCGGCGACGCCCACGGGCTCTGCTATTTCGACGGCACCCATCTCTACGAGCATCAGGACCCGCGCCTCGGCCGGCACATGGACTGGGACACCCTGATCTACAACTACGGACGCAACGAGGTCCGCAACTTCCTGCTCTCCAACGCCCTGTACTGGATGGAGGAGTTCCACGTCGACGGGCTGCGCGTCGACGCCGTCGCCTCGATGCTGTACCTGGACTACAGCCGCAAGGAAGGCGAATGGATCCCGAACGTCCATGGCGGTCGCGAGAACCTGGAGGCGATCAGCTTCCTCAAGTCGATGAACGAACTGGTCTACGGGGGCCACGAAGGCGTCATGACCGTCGCCGAGGAGTCGACGGCGTGGCCGATGGTCTCCCGCCCCACCTACCTCGGCGGGCTCGGCTTCGGCTACAAGTGGAACATGGGGTGGATGAACGACACCCTGCGCTACATC
>CAZBWP010000154.1:0-6195 GCA_964495295.1 uncultured Rhodospirillaceae bacterium
GTGACGATGGTGCGCACCAGGTCCGCCTGCCGGTCGGTCTCGACCTTCGCCAGCACCTTCTTGAGGTGCTTGCGGGTGGTCTCGTAGGCGACGCCCAGCCGCTCGGCGATCTCATCCAGGCGGTAGCCGCGGGCGAGTTCGGCGGCGACCCTGGCCTCCGCCCGCGTCAAACCGTAGAGCTGCCGCAGCCGATCTTCGTCGATGTCCGCCGAGCGATCGGGATCGCCCACGAAGATGATCGCCGCCGGATCATCCCAACTCGCACCGGGGGCGACCTCGCCATAGGGCCAGATCAGGAACGAGAGCGGTCGCTGCCCGGACGGCCGCGGCACCGAGAAGCCGCTCCCCGGGGTGTGCCGATTGGCGCCGCGCGGCTTCAAGATGAGGCCGAAGAGATCACGGAACAGCGTTCGCCGGCCATCCCGGTTGAGTTCGAGGCCGTTGCGGCCAATCCACAGGACCTCGCGCGCATTGATCACATCGCGGGCGACACGATTGGTGCCGAGCACCGCACCGCTGGCGCTGACCAGCACCACGCCCAGCGGCATCGTGTCGAGGGCATCCAGGGCGAGCTGCCGCAGGTTCTGTGACCGCCGCAGGACGTGGCCGGAGCGCAGCCCCCGTTGCAGGTACGGGAGCAGCCGGCGCATCAACGCCACCTCCGTCGGACCAAACGCACCGGCATCGCCACGGCGTGCCGCGTAGACATAGAGAACGTGGTGTCCTTTCCGCTCGACGATCGCGAACAGCTGGTGGCGCAGCGATTGCGGAACCAGCCAGTGCGTGAAGAACTCGCTGCCGTCCTCGCCGTCCTCGCCGACCAGGTCCTGACCGATGTGAACCTTGCCTGGTTGGCGGAACGCCTCCTCGTTATTCAGCCACTCACTGGTGCGTCCGAAGTGCTCGCCGAAGGCTTCGATGGCGGTGACCTCGAAGCCGACCGCGTGATCGATCCGTCCTTCGCCGACGCCAAAATCGTGCCGCGCCAACGCGCAGGCCTGGGCGCCGAGGGCGTCGGCCAGCTTGGTCAGGGCGGTCGGCCAGAAGCGCGCGTCCAGGCTGGCACTGTAGAAATCGGACACGAGATCAAGGGCGCTTTCGGGTGATAGACGGTCGCCGAGATCCGTGTTCCGCCACCCCTCGCCGACGCGGCGATCGATGCCGCAGCGCCGGTCGATGCCGATCCGCTTGTCACCGCCCGACCGGCGGTCGCGGCCGGTCCTCTGCTCGGTGGCGATCTCGCCGGCCAGCAGCCTCGAGATCCCCGCGCCCGGAACGTCGGGGAATACTTGGCGGCGATCGCCCACGGCGCGCCGATCGGTCTGCCGCCGGCGGTCGCCGTCCCTTCGCCGATCAACCCCCGACCGCCGCTCCGACATCGATCGTTCCATCACCGCCCCGCCTCCTTAAGAGATTTAAAACCTTTGCGTGTATTCATAAATGTTTCGGTTGTGTAAGTCAAGCTTTCGATCCCCGAAGTCGGGCCAGGAAGAGGTTCCGCGCGCTCCACGGCAACAGCGAGGAGACCTCGGCGACACCCTTTCGGGGTATTCTACATGATGATCGTTGGTCGATCCACCGACTTGTCACGAGGCGCGGTGCTGGCCGTGCCGCCAATGGTCCGCCCGAGATTGCAGGAACGCAACGTGCCGACGGGTTGGCAAGGGTTCACACCGGATCAAAAGCACGCCAGCGGCAACCAGAATCCCCCCAAAAGGGCCGCTCTGCGACCGGTGTCGTTCCGAGGATTCTGTGACGTGGCGAACACAGAGCGATCCGACAAAGCGATTTCGGCAGTGCACACGAATATCTCGGTGAAGGCCCGACGGGGCCGAAAATTTCCGTTTCTCCGTCAGGGCTTGTGGGGCTCCTCGCCGCATGCGCAGAAAGCGCTCGCAGTTGCGAAAGTCTCTCAGGTTCGTTCGAGGGGGATTGACAGCGGACCACGATCCGGACAATTGCCAACGTGTCCGAAGCGCCTCCACGCTTCGATCACGCCTATCGCCGAACTTGTGGCAACTGGAAAGGATGGTCGATATGACCAGCAAGATTTATAGCAACTACGCGACCGGTGTCGATCCTGTTTTTTTCCCTGTCGTGCCTGATTCTTTCATGCGGCGGGAAACGAGCGGCAGCCCCCGGAGCAATCTAGCCCTTTTGGGTACCGAGTGGCCTGAGGAAGTGGATCGACCGCTGGTATCCCCGCACGATCGCTGGAGTTTCTGATCCAGACCGTTGGCTTCCATCAATGACCCACACTGCGGGGTTTGCGATGTAGCCTAAGCGGGGGCCCTCGGCGGGTGACGGGGGCCCTTCCTTTTTTGGCGGAGCGCGCAGTCCGACGGTAAAGTCGTGGCGAAATGCGATCCGACTGGCACGATCCATGCGTACGTCCGGCATGGATTGCGATACCTCGATGCCGAACCGCGCGTCCGGGCTCCAGTGGCTTGCCAGCGGCATCGTCGCCGCGGCAGCGGTGTTGGCCCTGGCGGGGTGTTCGCCGGCGCACCTGCTCAACAGCGTCGTCCCGAGCGATGGCTACACGGTGCGGACGGACATTGCCTACGGCGCCCAGCCCCGGCAGCGGCTCGACGTCTATTCGCCAAACGGCGCGTCGAGCGCCACACACCCCGTTCTTATATTTTTCTATGGCGGCAGTTGGAAAAGCGGCGATCGCGACCTTTACCGGTTCATCGGAGAGGCTTTCACGCGCCTGGGCTATGTCGTCGTCGTTCCCGACTACCGGCTCTATCCCGACGTCCGCTTTCCCGCATTCGTCGAGGACGCGGCGCGCGTCGTGGGCTGGGTGTACGAGCACGCACCCGAGTTCGGCGGTGATCCGGACCGCCTGATCCTCGCGGGCCATTCGGCCGGCGCCCACATCGCCATGCTGGTTCTGTTCGATCCGCGCTACCTGGCCGCGGAGGATGTGCCCGTCTCGGCGATCCGAGGCGGTGTCGGGCTTGCCGGGCCTTACGCGCTCGACCCGCTGAAGTATGCCAGCATTCGCCCCGTGTTCGCCGACCTGGATGATCCCGACGCGGCGCGTCCGGTCGCCTTCGCCTCGGCGGATGCTCCGCCACTGTTGCTGCTGCACGGCACGTCCGATCGCACGGTCGGCCTGCAAAACACGCGTCAAATGGCGGAAGCGGTGCAGAACGCCGGCGGCCACGTGACCGTGCGTCAGTATGACGGCCTCGGACACATCGGCATCATTGCGTCTGTAGCCGCGCCGTTCCGCGGGCGCGATGCGGTCTACGACGACCTGGCCGCGTTCCTGGCGACGGTCACCGCCGACGCAGCGTCCGCGGCCGCTCGCCGGTGATCACGATGTCTTTCGAAACTTTTGCAGGGAATGATTCGCCATGGGAAAGATTGTGACGGCAATGGCCTGCGTTCTGGGCGTGGCGGCAGCGGCATCGGCCGGTGCCCCCGCCGACAGCGCCCCGGCCAGCGCCCCGGCCAGCGCCCCGGCCAGCGCCCACGAGTTCACCTTCACCGCCATCGACGGTGAACCACTGCCCTTGGCCAGCTTTGCCGGCAAGGCGGTGCTGGTGGTCAACACCGCCTCCCTCTGCGGCTTCACGCGGCAGTACGGCGACCTGCAGGCGGTCTGGGACCAGTACCGCGATCGCGGCCTCGTAGTGTTGGGCGTGCCGTCGAACGATTTCGGCGAACAGGAACCGGGCTCCGATCAGGAGATCAAGACGTTCTGCGAGGTCAACTTCGGCATCGACTTTCCGCTGGCCTCCAAGGAGCACGTCAAGGGCGAGATGGCGCACCCGTTCTACCGGTGGGCCGCCGAGCAGCTCGGCGCCGAGGCGCGTCCACGATGGAACTTCCACAAGTACCTGGTCGCGCCCGATGGTCGGCTCGTCGCCTGGTTCCCGACATCAACCTCGCCCCGCTCGAGCACGCTGCAAACGGCGCTCGAGGCGGCTCTGCCGGCGGCCGAACGGTAAGCCGTCGGTGCCGCAGCCGCCGGGGCGCCAGCGTGCTCATCCGGCGCCTGGTCGGGTGATCCGGAGGCACGCGTCGGGGCGTACAAGCGTGGAAACCAGGGAAGCACAATGCCATGGACATGATCGTCGCTCTCGGTGATCCTTCGCTCCTGCACCGGCCGGCCGGGTTCGTGCCTCGGCCGCGGCGCGCAAGGGGGGCGGAGTTGGCCGTGAAGAACGACGATCTGGAGGTGCTGGTGGAGCGCGTGGCGCGGGATCGTGACCGGGCGGCGTTCGCCGAGCTGTTCAAGCACTTCGCGCCACGTCTGAAGGCGTTCGGGCTGCGGCAGGGGGCCGACCTCGCCGCCGCTGAAGAGTTGGCCCAGGAGGCGATGGTGTCGGTGTGGCGCAAGGCGCACACCTTCGACCGCACGCGGGCAACCGCGACCACCTGGGTGTTCACGATCGTGCGCAACAAGCGGATCGATCTGTTCCGCCGCGAAAACCGGGCCGAGGTGACCGTCGACGAGGTGCCCGACGTCGCGTCCAGCGACGATGGTCCCGACGTGTTGATGCAGACCGAACGGGCGGGAGCCGCCATTCGTGAAGCGATCAAGGGGCTGCCGGATGAGCAGCTTCAGGTATTGCAGAAGGCGTTCTTCGAAGACAAGTCGCATAGTGTGATTGCCGCCGAGTTGGACTTGCCGCTTGGCACCGTAAAATCGCGTGTTCGTTTGGCGTTGGCCAAATTACGGTCGACGCTGTCGGAGGATTATCGATGATTTCTCAGCATCCGCCCTTTGATTTGATTGTCGATTACGCCACCGGAAGCCTGCCGGAAGCCGTGGCGGTGGCAGTGGCGTGTCATATCGAGATGTGCCGCATGTGTCGCGAACGCGTCGTCGAGTTGGAAGTCGTCGGCGGCGCACTGCTGGACACGATCCCGCCGGTTCCGATCAGCAATCGTGAACTGGAAGACGTGATGGCGCGCATCGATGCCCTTGAGGATGCGGTCGAGGACGCGGCGGCAGTCGCCGGGCCGCCCGTATCCGTCGCTGGGGCGATGCTGCCCGCGGCCCTCGGCCGCTTCGTCGGCAAGGCGCTGGAGCGCCTGACGTGGCGGAAGCGCGGCGGCCTCTTCGAAGAAGCCCGCCTGCCCGTTGGCGCCGGCCCGTTCACGGTGTCGCTGATGCGTCTGAAAGCCGGCGCCAGCGTGCCACGGCATACGCACCGCGGCGTCGAGTACACGCTGGTGTTGGCGGGTGGTTTCACCGATGGCGATCGGCAGTTCGGGCCGGGTGACTTTTCGGCGAAGGACGGGTCGGTCGAGCATAGCCCGGTCGTCGATGATGATGGCGAGTGCCTTTGCCTTGTGGTTCAGGATGCGCCGGTCAAGCTCACCGGAACCTTCGGCCGCCTCGTCAACCCGTTTCTGCGGATGTAGGGCCTCATCCGAACGACCGGGATCGCATGATGGGAATGACTGGCTTTGAAACTCAGTGGTTCAGAGCCTGACCGTTCGATCAGATCAAAGCGCTCTGACCGAACGAGGCTCCGACCCGCTTGGCGCTCCGCTGCAACCCGGGTGGCTTTCAGGAGACCGTCATGGTAATATTTCGAAATACCGCGAGCCGAATTGGTGTCGGGCTGATCAGCGCAACCGTTGCACTGGCCACTTTCTCGCAGAGTGTCGGAGCAACATGCATGCAGATTAGCCAACATCCACTGGATTTGTACGGCAGCGAAATCCGCTTCGACGTTTATCGAGATGGCCGGGCCGTCGGGTCGCATACGGTCAATTTCCGTGAGCATGACGACCGGCTTTTCGTCGAGACCCGTTTCGACGTCAAGGTTTCGGTGCTCTTCGTCACGGCGTTCCGCTATTCGTATGCCGCGACCGAGGTCTGGCAGGACGGCTGCCTTCAGTCGGTGCGCGCCGTCACCGATGACGACGGCAAGCGCAGCATCGTCCAGGCATCAGCGTCCGCCAGCGCGCTCCGGGGCGAGGGACCGCGCGGTGAGATCGACGCGCCGGCGGGTCTGTTCCCGACGAGTCATTGGAACGCCCGGGTGTTGCAGAGCGACCGTGTGCTCAACACCATCACCGGAACGATCGATCAGGTATCGATCCTCGACCTCGGCGCGGACATGGTCTCGGTCAACGGCCGCACGGCACCGGCGCAGCGGTTCCGTTATACCGGCGATCTCAACGTCGACGTTTGGTATGACGACGAGGGTCGCTGGGTGAAAATGC
>CAZBWP010000155.1:0-2617 GCA_964495295.1 uncultured Rhodospirillaceae bacterium
CGGCGCTGCCGCTGATCTCCGCCGTGCCGTTCGGCATGGAGCCGTGGGAGTTCAATGCCTGGTGGTACTACGGTGGCGGCAAGGAGCTGGCGGCCGAGCTCTACGCCCCGCACAACATCCATCCGGTCCTCTGCGGCATCATCGGACCCGAGACCGCGGGCTGGTTCTCGTTCGAGATCAAGTCGCTGGACGACATCAAGGGGCTGAAGATCCGCTTCGCCGGGCTCGGCGGCAAGGTCATGCAGAAGGCCGGCGCCTCGGTCACCCTGCTGGCCGGCGGCGAGATCTACCAAGCCCTGGAGAAGGGGGCGATCGACGCCACCGAGTTCTCGCTGCCAGAGGTCGATCAGCAGCTCGGTTTCCACCAGATCGTCAAGAACAACTACTTCCCCGGCTGGCACCAGACGTTCACGACGATGCACCTGATCGTCAACAAGGAGATCTGGGACGCTCTCACCGACCGGCAGCGGGCGATGATCGACATGGGCTGCATGGCCGGCGTCACCGCTGGCTTGTCCAAGGCCGAGGCCAACCAGGGACCGATCATCGCCGGCTTCGCCGAGAAGGGGGTGACCGCCCACAAGCTGTCGGAACCGATCCTGCGCGAGCTCTACAAGCTGACCCAGGAAGTCCTCGAGGAAGAGGCCGCCGCCGACGAGATGTTCAAGAAGATCCTCGAGTCGCAGCGCGCCTTCCGCAAGGACTACAATCTGTGGAAGAGCTTCGGCTACCTGCCGCGCGACTTCGAAGGGTCGGACGAGCAGGGTTGATCATTCCAAGGTAACCGGTGTGGTGGATGGCTGGAGACAGAGATGACTGAGCAGAGCCGCGGCTCCCGCTCCGAGCCGCATATCAACGTGGATCAGCTGATCCACCACACCGAACTGCCGCACACCACCCTCTCCCGCCTCCTCGACGGCTTCGTCAAGGCCGTCGGGAACGCGGTGTCCTGGCTGTGGGTCGTCCTGGTCCTGGTGATTGTCGTCAATGTGCTCCTGCGCCACGTGCTGGGCCGGGGCTACATCTCGTTCGAAGAACTGCAGTGGCACATCGCCGCCATCGGCTGGTTGATCGGCCTGTCGTATTGCGTGCAGAACGACAGCCACATCCGCATCGACATCCTGCACGATCGCTTCAACCAGAAGACGAAGGCGTGGGTGGATTTCCTCGGGGTTCTCGTCTTCCTGATCCCGTACACGTATCTCGTTTTGCGCTATTCACCGGCGTTCATCGAGTTCTCCTTCAGGACCAATGAGGTTTCCGACTCGCCGGGTGGCCTGCCCTATCGCTGGGTGATCAAGAGCTTCATGTGGATCGCCTATGCCATCCTGCTCGTCGCCGCGATCTCCCGTCTCTCCCGTGCCGCCGCGGTGGTTTTCGGTGGCGCGTCGGCCAATCACGGCAACCGGGGCTGACCCGCCATGGACCTCAACGAAATCCTTGCCATCGCGATGTTCGTCTCGTTCATCGGGCTGCTGTTCGCCGGCTTTCCGGTGGCGTGGACGCTGGCCGGCATCGCCATCGTCTTCGCGGCGATCTCCATCGCCTGCGACACCTATCTCGACACCTTCATCGGCATCGACTGGGCCTACGTCTCGATCATCACCGACGACATCTGGTACACCATGACCAACTGGGTCCTGGTGGCGCTGCCCATGTTCATCTTCATGGGCCTGATGCTCGACCGTTCGGGTGTCGCCGAGCAGATGATGGAGAACTTCACCCAGTTGTTCGGGCGGGTGCGCGGCGGCCTGGCCGTCACCGTCACGCTGATCGGCGTGCTGCTCGCCGCTTCCACCGGCATCATCGGTGCTTCGGTGGTGCTGCTGACTCTGCTCAGCCTGCCGATCATGCTGCGCTACAACTACCAGAAGGAGCTGGCGGTCGGCACCATCTGCTCGGCCGGCACCCTCGGCATCCTGATCCCGCCGTCGATCATGCTGGTGATCATGGCCGACCGCATGTCGAAGCCGGTGGGCGACCTGTTCATGGGGGCGGTGTTCCCGGGCCTGCTGCTGGGCGGGCTGTACGTCATCTACATCTTCATCATCGCGAACCTGCGGCCGAGCGTGGCGCCGCTGCCGCCGGACGCGCCGAAGGTGGATGCCAAGCTGATCCTGCGGGTGTTCCTCTCGGTGCTGCCACCCGCGATGCTGATCCTGGGCGTGCTCGGCTCGATCTTCTTCGGCCTCGCGACACCGACGGAAGCATCCGGAATCGGAGCCTTCCTCGCGTGCATGCTCGCGGCCGCGCGTGGCCGACTGACCCTCGGCGTGCTGCGCGACGTGGCGCAACAGACCACCACCACGACGGCCTTCATCTTCGCCATCCTCGTGGCCGCCAACGCCTTCGCCCTGGTGCTGCGCGGACTCGGGGGCGACGACCTGATCGAGGGCGCCCTGCTCGGCCTCAACCTCGGCCCCGACGGCACCGTGATCGTCATCCTGGTCATCGTATTCCTGCTCGGCTTCGTGCTCGACTGGATCCAGATCATCCTGATCGTGCTGACCCTGGTCGGGCCGGTGGTCGAGGCGCTCGGCTTCGACCTGATCTGGTTCATGATCCTGTTCGCGGTGTGCCTGCAGACCTCGTTCCTGACGCCGCCGGTGGGCTTCGC
>CAZBWP010000155.1:2717-6181 GCA_964495295.1 uncultured Rhodospirillaceae bacterium
GCCCGGTGAAGAACAAGGTCGTCAGCGCCGCCGAGGCCATCGCCATCATCCGCGACGGCGACACCCTCGCCAACACCGGCTTCGTCGGCGCCGGCGCGCCGGAAGCCCTGCTCAAGGCGCTGGAGCGGCGGTTCCTGGAGACGGCGACGCCGCGCAACCTCACCCTCGTCTTTGCCGCCGGCCAGGGCGACCGGCAGCAGCGCGGCCTCAACCGGCTCGGTCATCCGGGGCTCCTGAAGCGGGTGATCGGCGGCCACTGGGGGCTGATCCCCAAGGTCGCGGCGCTGGCCATGGCCAACGAGATCGAGGCCTACAACCTGCCCCAGGGGGTGATCTCACACCTGTTTCGCGATATCGCCGCACGTCGGCCGGGCTCCATCAGCAAGGTGGGTCTCAAGACCTTCGTCGATCCCAGGCTGGAGGGCGGCCGCGTGAATGCCCGCACCACCGAGGACATCGTCGAGGTGGTGACGCTGGCGGGCGAGGAATGGCTGTTCTACCGTGGCTTCCCGATCCATATCAGCTTCGTCCGCGGCACCACCGCCGATCCGTTCGGCAACATCACCATGGAACGGGAGGCGCTGAGCCTCGACAACCTGGCGATGGCGATGGCGGCACGCAACTCCAACGGCTTCGTCATCGCCCAGGTGGAGCGCATCGCCGAGGCCGGCACACTCAATCCGAAAGCGGTGAAGATCCCGGGCGCCCTGGTCGACTGCGTCGTCGTCGCCGCGCCGGAAGATCACGCCCAGACCTATGCCGTCGCCTACGATCCGGCCTTCGCCAGCGAGATCCGGGTGCCGCTCGGCTCGCTCGCACCGATGCCGCTGGACGAGCGCAAGCTGATCGCCCGGCGGTGCGCCTTCGAACTGCCGGCCGGCGGCGTCGTCAATCTCGGCATCGGCATGCCCGAGGGCGTCGCCGCCGTCGCCGCCGAGGAGCAGGTGCTGCGCCTGCTCACCCTGACCACCGAGCCGGGCACGGTCGGTGGCGTGCCGCAATCGGGGCTCAACTTCGGCACCGCGATCAACGCCGACGCGATCATCGACCAGAACCAGCAGTTCGACTTCTATGACGGTGGCGGCCTGGACATGGCCTGCCTCGGCCTCGCCGAGTGCGACGCCGAAGGCAACCTCAACGTCAGCCGCTTCGGCCCGAAGCTGGCCGGGGCCGGCGGCTTCATCAACATCAGCCAGAACGCTCGCAAGGTGGTGTTCGCCGGCACCTTTTCCACCGACGGCCTGAGCATCGCCATCGAGGACGGAGCGCTGCGCATTATCCAGGAAGGGCGGGAGCACAAGTTCGTCAAGCGGGTCTGCCAAGTGACGTTCAGCGGCAGCTATGCCGCCGAGACCGGACAACCGGTGCTCTACGTCACCGAGCGCTGCGTGTTCGCCCGCACGTCCGACGGTGTCGAACTGGTGGAGGTGGCGCCGGGCATCGACATCGAGCGCGACATCCTGGCGCACATGGACTTCCGGCCGATCGTCACCGCGCCGAGACTGATGGACGCACGCATCTTCCGGCCGGAGCCGATGGGCCTGCAAGCCGACCTGGTCGGCCGGCTGACGCTGCCCGACCGCATCAGTTACGACGCCGAGCGCAACACCCTGTTCCTCAACTTCGAAGGGCTGCAGGTGCGCAGCCCCTCCGACGTCGACGCGATCCGGGCGGCCGTCGAAACGCGCTGCCAGGCGATCGGTCAGCGCGTCGCCGTCGTCGTCAACTACGACAGCGTGCGCATCGACGAGAGCGTGCTCGACGCCTATGCCGCCATGGTCCGGCAGATGGAAGGGCAGTACTACACGACGGTCAGCCGCTACACGACGAGTGCGTTCCTGCGCATCAAGCTCGGCGAGGCCTTGGAACGGCGCCACGTCGCCCCGCACGTTTTCGAAACGGAGCGCGAGGCTCGCGGCTTTCTGGAAACGG
This sequence comes from uncultured Rhodospirillaceae bacterium, assembly GCA_964495295.1. Classification (GTDB taxonomy): domain Bacteria; phylum Pseudomonadota; class Alphaproteobacteria; order Rhodospirillales; family Defluviicoccaceae; genus CAZBWP01. The sequence goes on from CAZBWP010000155.1 coordinate 4,650, forward strand.
CAGGCTGAGACGGGAAACGGGGACGGGAAACGGGGACGGGAAACGGGGACGGGGGCGGCGGGCCTGCGTGTGCAAGACCCGCCGCATCGCACCGTTGGCACGCCCCCCCGGCGAGCGGAGGGCGCCGTCGGTTCAGCGGCCCCAGTTCCGCCCACGCACGGTGGCCAAGCCGACCAAGCCCATGACCAGCAGCACGATGGTCTCCGGCAACGGCACCGGCACGGAGCCTTCGGCCTGGAAGGCATACTGGGCGCCGAACACGGAGCCGCCGAGCTGGAAGGCATAGATGTCGAGGACATAATCGCCGGCGGCGAGGAGTTCCTGCACCACGCCCATGTCCGCCTGCAGGCAGCCGAGGCCCAGGCCCGTGCCGCCGGGCGCGCACGGATGCACGAGGCCGGGGTACGCGGTAATCAAGGTCTGCGTGCCGCCCGGGCCGGTCAACGTCACCTCGGCCGTGTCGTCGGCAAGGATCCAGAGGCTGAATTCGCTCGGCGTGGCCAGGGAGAACGTCCGCTGGAACTGCGCCGTCTCGTTGCCGGGAACGCGGGCGCCGACGCTGTTCGGAGACTGGGAACCGCCGATGCCGGTGTTGCCGTAACTGATCCACTTCGCCGTCCCGGCGGCGAGGCCGGCGGCGGCGTTGACATCGCCCCACACCGAGTGCGGCGTGATCTGGGTGATGGCGCCAGGCATAACGCTGTCCGCCAGGATGTCGTTGCCGTCGCCACTCCACCCCTGGATGAACAGGGCGGACGCGGGTGACGCCATCAGGGATGCGACACCCAGCGCCATCAGAAAGAGCTTCGTTTTCATGGTCAGTTCCCTTGCTGTTACGACCCGCAGGTGTTGCAGGTGGCTACTTCTGCAATCGAAGCTTGCAATCCGTGTGCCGAACTGAGGTTTTCGCTTAGACTCAATGGGTTAGGGGAAACGGGACAGGCGGGCAGCCGCCCACAACCTGAGAAAGTGTAAAGTTTTTTTACACTCGCATAGATTGCCGACGCCTTAATGGGCCCCCGTTGGGTCCATAACATACGGGAATTCCAAGGGAATGGCGCTCGTATCGCGGTGTAAAATTTCCTGACACCCCGCCGGAGGGGCGCGGGGAGATCGTCCGGGTCAGGGATGCGAGGCGGCGCGGCGTGCCGTTCGGAATTACGGCAGGGAGCTTTGCGGGCCGAGGTTGCCGGTGAAGCCTCCGGGGAAGCCGCTCAAGGCGCCGGGAGAAACCCTCAAGGGCGCGGCACTGCCGCGGATCTGCGCCAGTTCGGCGGCCTCCAGCCGTTCGCCAAGCTCGAAAATCTCCTCGGCGACCACGGCGGCGAGCGCGATCGTTTCCAACTCCATCGGCTGGCCGGAGCCGCCGTTGCAGTGGTAAAGCGCCTCGATCTTCTTCACGTAGGCCCGGGTTTCCCGATAGGGCGGGATGCCCTTGTGGCGCCGCACCGCGCCTTCGCCGGCATTGTAGCCGGCCAGCGCCAGCTTGATATCGCCGTCGAAGTGTTTCAGCAGCCACTGCAGATACTTCA
>CAZBWP010000156.1:0-3890 GCA_964495295.1 uncultured Rhodospirillaceae bacterium
TCTGGTCGAACTTGCCGCCGGCATGCAGGCGGGTCATGATCACCTCGGCCGCCGAGACACCCTCCTCCCGGTGGATGTCCACCGGGATGCCGCGGCCGTTGTCGCGGACGGTGACCGAGCCATCGGCGTTGAGGCGCACGGTGATCGTGTCGCAGTGGCCGCCGAGGGCCTCGTCGATGGCGTTGTCGACGGCTTCGTAGACCATGTGGTGCAGGCCCGAGCCGTCGTCGGTGTCGCCGATGTACATGCCGGGACGCTTGCGGACGGCATCGAGCCCTCGCAGGACCTTGATGGACTCGGCGTCATAGGCCTGGGCGGCGCCTTCGCCGCTCACTGCCGGATCGGTCATCGTCGTCTCTCTTTCACTCGTGGCGCGCGACCGCGAGGACGGTCGCCACATGCCCCTCGTCGACCTCGACGGTCTGGGCGCGGCCGCGCAGGGGCAGAAACACCGCGCGGTCCGTTCCCGTATACCACGCTTGGGCGCCGATGGCGTCGATCTCCTCGAACAGCGCGGCGCGGCGGCGGGCATCCAGATGCGCAGCGACCTCGTCCAGCAGCAGCAGCGGCACCGCGCCGCGCTCCGCCGCCTGCAGGCACGCCGCCGCCAGCACGATGGCGATCAACAGCGCCTTCTGCTCGCCGGTCGAACAGTCGGCGGCCGGCCGGCCGGTCCGCCCGTGGCGCACGCGCAGGTCGCTGCGGTGGGCGCCGACCGAGGTGGTTCCCTGCTCGGCGTCGACGGCGCGCGTCTCGGCGAGGGCGGCGCGCACCCGGTCCTCGACGGCAAGGGCGGGCACCTGGTCCAGCCACGCCTCGATCCGGCCGGTGACCTCGACGACGGCGCCCGGGAACGCCCCCGTGCCCTCGGCACACTGGGCGGCGAGCCGGGCGGTGACCTCGCGCCGCGCCGCCACCGTGGCCACCGCATGCCGCGCCATGGCGTCCTCCAGGGCGGCGAGCCAGACCGGATCGCGGCGACCGTCGCGGCGACCGTCGCGGAGCAGCCGCGCCCGCTCGCGCATCGCCCGCTCAAAGGCGGCGACACGGTCGGCATGCCGCGGATCGGCGCCGTAGACGATGCGATCGAGAAAGCGGCGCCGCGACGACGCGCCCTCCTGGAACAGCCGATCCATGTCCGGCGTCAGCCAGACGACGCCGAATCGTTCGGTAAGCGCGCCGAGGCTCTTCACCGGCCGGCCGTCGACGCGGGTGACACGCCGCTCGCGGGCACCGGGGCCGGCCGCAGGCTGCCGCCCGGTGCCGATCTCCACCGGTCCGCCAGGCGTCCGCACCCGCGCCGCGACCGCCCAGGCGCCGCTGCCCAAGTCGACGGTGCCCGGGTCGCTGGTGCCCGGGTCGCCGCGGCCGCCGGCGGGCCGATAGGCCACGTCGTCGAGTTTGGCCCGGCGCAGGCCATTGCCCGGCGCCAGGAACGACAGCGCTTCCAGGAGCGACGTCTTGCCGGCGCCATTGGGCCCGGTGACCACCACCGGCGCCGGCCCGGTTTCGATCCGCAGCGCGCGAAAGCAGCGAAAATCGCCGAGCGTCAGGCGGGCGACCGAGACCCGCAGGCCATCGCCGGCGGACACCGGCACGCCGGACCGTTCGGCAAGGTCGATCACACGCGCATCGGCATCAGCACGTACAGGGCGCTGAGATCCGAGAGATCGCGCAGGATCGTCGGCGAGCCGGAATCGGCAAGCATGAAACGCGCGGTATCGCTGTCGATCTGCTGGGTGATGTCGAGCAGATAGCGACTGTTGAAGCCGATATCGATGGTCTCGCCATCGTACTGCACCTCGATCTCTTCCGTGGCCTGGCCGTGCTCCGGACTGCTCGCCGAAACCACCAGCGTGCCGTCGGCGATCGACATCTTCACCGGCCGCGACTTCTCGCTGGAGATGGCGGAAACCCGGTCGACGGCCTCGGTGAACTCCTTGCAGCGAACCTCCAGGGTCTTGTCGTTGCCGACGGGAATGACCCGCTGGTAATCGGGAAAGGTGCCGTCGATCAGCTTCGAGGTCAGGACGGTCTCGCCAAAAGCGCAGCGCATCTTGGTCTCCGAGACGTCGATGGTGAGGTCGTCGGCGGTCTCGTCGATCAGCCGGCGCAGCTCGTTGACTGTCTTGCGCGGTATGATCACGCCGGGCATCCCCTCGGCGCCGGGCGGCAGCGGCACCTCGACGCTGGCCAGGCGATGGCCGTCGGTGGCGACCGCCCGCAGCACGGCGACGCCGTCCGTCTCCGTCGCATGGAGGTAGATGCCGTTGAGATAGTAGCGGGTCTCCTCCGTCGAGATGGCGAAGCGGGTGCGATCGATCAGACCGCGCAACGCCGCCGCACCGATCGCGAACCGACAGGGCGCGTCGGTGCCGGTCATCACCGGGAAGTCTGAGGTCGGCAGGCACGGCAACGTGAAGCGCGAGCGGCCCGAGCGGATGTCGAGGACAGCGGAGCCGCCGGTGGCATCGAACGACACCTCGGCGCCCTCCGGGAGCTTGCGGGCGATATCGTGGAGGGTGTGGGCCGGCACGGTGACGGCCCCGCCGACGTCGACGACCGCAGCGACGGACTCGACGAGTTCCAGATCCATGTCGGTCGCTGTCAGACGCAGGCGCTCGCCGACCGCATCGAGCTTGACGTTCGATAGAATCGGGATGGTGTTGCGGCGTTCGACGACGCTCTGGACATGCCCGAGCGTCCTGACGAGAGCCGAGCGGTCGATGGTGAATCTCATGGTTCGTCCGAGGTTCGAAGCGTTGCCGGGCCCCGGTGCACACCCGACGCGTGCTTGATGCCGACTGGCCCACGACTGACCGGGCTGGGCAGTATAGCAAACCCGACGGCCGCGCGAACAGGCTTCGCGCGGCCGCCGGCGGGCGTCAGTTTTCGAGCATGCTGCGGAGCAGTTCCACGTCCTCGGCGAGGGCGCTGTCGCGTGCCGTCAGCTCTTCCACCTTGCGGACCGCATGCATCACCGTCGTGTGGTCGCGACCGCCGAACATGCGGCCGATTTCCGGCAGCGAGCGGGAGGTCAGGCTTTTCGCCAGGTACATGGCCACCTGCCGCGGCCGCGCCACCGATCGGGCGCGCCGCGCCGAATGCATGTCGGACACCCGGACGTGGAAATGGGCGGCGACCTGCTTCTGGATCTCCTCGATGGTGACCCGCCGCTCGCGCGCGCGGAGCAGATCCTGCAGCACCTCCTGCGTCGTCTCCAGCGTGATGTCCCGGCCGACGAGCTGCGCATGGGCAACGACGCGGTTGAGCGCCCCCTCCAGCTCGCGGACGTTGGAGGTGATGCGGTGGGCCAGGAACTCCTGGACCTTGCCGGGCACCTCGACGCCGAGGTGTTCGGCCTTGGATTGCAGGATGCCGAGCCGCAACTCGTAGTTGGCCGCATGGATGTCGGCGACCAGACCGCAGTTCAGCCGCGACTTCAGCCGGTCCTGAATGCCTTCCAGATCGCTCGGCGACTTGTCCGCCGACAACACGATCTGCCGGCGTTGATCGACCAATGCGTTGAAGGTGTGGAAGAATTCCTCCTGGGTCGAGTCCTTGCCGCTGATGAACTGAACGTCGTCGATCATCAGCACGTCGACCGAGCGGAACTGGTCCTTGAAATCGACGGTGTTCTGTTCGCGCAGCGCCCGGATGAACCGGTACATGAACTTCTCGGCCGAGAGATAGATCACCGAGCGCGCCGGCGTTTGCTTCTGGATCTCCCAGCCGATGGCGTGCAGCAGGTGGGTCTTGCCGAGGCCGACCCCGCCATAAAGGAACAGCGGATTGAACGGCACGTCGTTGGTCTGGGCGATCCGCCGCGCCGCCGCGTAGGCGAACTCGTTGGGCTTGCCGACGACGAAATCCTCGAACGTGAAGCGGGT
>CAZBWP010000156.1:3990-6120 GCA_964495295.1 uncultured Rhodospirillaceae bacterium
CATGGCACAGGGCTGCTCGGCCTGGACCACGACATCGATCCGCCGAACGCCGGGGTTCTCGCCCCCCCACAGGTCACGCAGGCGATCGCCGTAGTGTGCCATGACCCAGTCGCGGATGAATCGCGTCGGTGCCGCAAGTGTGACCCCATCGTTGTCGCAGGTCCGCACCGACATTGGCTTCAGCCAGCTTTGGTATGCGGTTTCCCCGACCTCCTGGCGCAGAAGACCGCTGATTTTTGCCCACTGTTTCTCGATATTTTCTTCTGAGGACGCACCCATTCTTTCGACGCAGCTCCCCTTCAAAATCGTCGCTCCCCGGCAATCGGCCGCGGATAGAAATGAACGCCAATACTCAGCCGCTCGCGAGTTCCAGCCGCCCGAACGCGGCGCATCGTGACGACGCCGAAGACCCCCTGTGAGCACACTCCGCACGGCCGCCGCAGGTCCCGGCGGTACTTCCGACCACGCGCTCCCCGCGCCCGGTCAAAAGCTCACCTGATCCGCCATGTCGGAGCGCACCAAGCGGTGCCAATCTCCATCCGGATCCAAGGCCGTAACGGCTGTTGCGGCGCTACCATACCCCAAAAAGGGAGTTGCGCAGCAAAAAAATACAATCTTCCTAAAATGCCCAACTCGACGAAAAGACTGTACCAAATCTGCAACAAATTCGCATTGTCAGCAGATGCACTTATCCTGTATGAGCGCAAGTCCCATTGTTACTTCCGACTGGTCTCGGTCTTTATTTTTGGAAGCAGAGCCTTCCTGTCGTCGCCAAAGAGCCTACTGCGGGGCGTCTGATCATGCAACGTGACCGAAAGGGGAACGACGGCAAATCTTTCGCTTGACAACCGACCGGTTTGTTCGCCCTGACACAACCCAACCATTCCCGGCCGAATACTCAGCCAGGATGGGTTGCATCTATTCCGGATTTGGCCCGAACGGCCGTCGCACGCCGCGCGCTGCGCAATAAAATTGCGCATTCAGCTGCGTAACGTGTCAGGTAGGCAGCAACTTGATGCGGGCCGACAGGCGCGAGAGCCGGCGGGCGGCGGTGTTGCGGTGGACGACGCCCTTGGTGACGCCGCGCATCAGTTCGGGCTGGGCGGCCTGAAACGCGACCCGCGCTTCCTCCTTGTCGCCGGCGGCGATCGCCCGCTCCACCTTGCGGAGGAAGGTGCGGATGCGTTGCACGCGGGCGCGGTTGACCCGCGTCCGCCGTTCGATCTGTCGAATACGCTTTTTCGCTGAGTCGTGATGCGCCATGGCGGAGACGGTTGTCCTGACGAAGTGCGGTTTCCCGAAAAAATAAGCCCCGGCTTATAGCCGGGGCCGTTGGTCGCGTCAACCGCCCGAGAGAAGCGGGATCGCCCCCCCCGAAGGCGGCGATGGCCGGGAACCCGGCCTATCGGTGGGTGTACTGGGGCTTGCGCTTCTCGGCGAACGCCGACATGCCTTCCTTCTGGTCCGCCGTCGCGAAGGTGGCGTGGAACATCCGCCGCTCGAAGCGGATCCCTTCGGCCAGCGTCGTCTCCAGCGAGCGGTTCACCGATTCCTTGGCGATCATCACGATCGGTTGCGACAGCGCGGCGATCTTGCCGGCGAGCTTCATGGTCTCGGTCATCAGGTCCGCCGCCGGCACGACCTTGCTGACCAGGCCGATCTTGTCGGCTTCGGCGGCATCGATCATGTCACCGGAGAGGCAGAGATACATGGCCTTCGCCTTGCCGACGGCGCGGGTCAGGCGCTGGGTGCCGCCGAGGCCCGGAATGGTGCCGATCTTCACCTCGGGCTGGCCAAACTTGGCGTTGTCGGCGGCGATGATCATGTCGCACATCATGGCGAGCTCGCAGCCGCCGCCCAAGGCGAAGCCGGCGACCGCGGCGATCACCGGTTTGCGGCACGCCGCGGTCCGCTCCCACGTCGGCGCCAGGAAGTTCTCGGTGTAGCAGTCCATGAAGGTCTTGTCCTTCATCTGCTTGATGTCGGCGCCCGCGGCGAACGCCTTGTCGCCGCCGGTGATGACGATGCAGCCGATCGCCGTGTCCGCCTCGAAGGTATCGAGGGCGTCCGCCAGCTCCCCCATCAGTTCGGCATTGAGGGCATTGAGGGCATCCGGCCGGTTGAGGGTGA
>CAZBWP010000157.1:0-1941 GCA_964495295.1 uncultured Rhodospirillaceae bacterium
GCTGGTGCTGGGGGAGAACGTCAGTCAGGCGGCGCAGTTCGCCACGTCGGCCAATGCCCAGGGCGGCATCATTGCCTATTCGCTGGCGCTGGCGCCGCAGGTTGCCGCCCTCGGCGAGTTCGAGTTGATCGCCGAAGACTGGCATTCGCCTCTCCGCCAGCGGATGGTGCTGCTGAAGGATGCCGGACCGGTTGCGGAACGCTTCTATGCCTATGTGCAGGCGCCGGCGGCGCGGGCGATCTTCCGCAGATACGGCTTCGTCCTTCCCGGCGAGACCAGTTGAGGGGGCGGGCCGGGCGCCAACGACGACGGGGGTGCGACGCATGGACTGGACGGCGCTGTGGTTGTCCTTACGGCTCGCCACCTGGACGGTGGTCCTGCTGCTGCCCATCGGCATCCTTGTCGGCCGCTCGCTTGCCTATCGTGACTTCGTCGGCAAGGGCATGGCGGAAGCCCTTGTCGCTTTGCCGCTGGTGCTGCCGCCGACGGTCTTCGGCTATTACCTGCTCGTCGCGTTCGGCGCCGCCTCGCCCATCGGACAGGTCTGGCAGGCCGCCTTCGGCCACCAGCTCGTCTTCACTTTCCAGGGCCTGCTCGTCGCCTCGGTGATCTTCAATCTGCCCTTCGCCATCCAGCCGATGCAACGCGGCTTCGAGGCCATTCCCGCCGACGTGCGGGAGGCGGCCGCCTGCTGCGGCCTGTCGCCCTGGCGATCGCTCGTCAAGGTGGAACTGCCCCTCGCCTGGCCGGGGATCATGACCGCGATGGTGCTCTCCTTCGCCCACACCTTGGGCGAGTTCGGCATCGTGCTGATGGTCGGCGGCTCGATCCCGGGCGAGACCAGGACCATCGCCATCGCGATCTACGATCGCGTTCAGGCGTTCGACGACGCGGCGGCGGCGCAGATGTCGGCGCTGCTGCTGGCGCTGTCCCTGGCTGCCATCGCGCTTACCTATGCCTTTTCACGCCGCATCGGCCGGCGGCTCGGATGAGCGTCGCGGCGGGTCTGTATGTCCATCTGCGACAGGCGTCGCCGATCCCCCTCGCGGCGTCCTTCACCTGCGCGCCGGGCGAGGTCCTGGCGCTGGTCGGCCCGTCCGGCAGCGGCAAGTCGACGATCCTGCGGTCGATCGCCGGCACCTACCGACCGAACGACGGCACTGTGCGGGTCAATGGCGAAGCGTGGTTTTCCGGCAGGGAAGGGCTCCATGTTCCACCGCATGCTCGCGCCGTCGGCATGGTGTTCCAGAGCTATGCGCTGTTTCCGCACATGACCGCGCTCGGGAACGTCATGGCGGCGATGGGGCATGTGCCGCCGGCCGACCGCGATGGCCGGGCGCGGATCCTGCTCGATCTGGTGCACCTGGCGGGGCTCGAGATGCGTCGGCCGGCGGAGCTGTCCGGCGGCCAGCAGCAGCGCGTGGCGGTGGCGCGCGCGCTGGCACGCCAGCCGAAGGTGCTGCTGCTCGACGAGCCCTTCTCCGCCGTCGACAAGGCGACGCGCCAGCGTCTCTACCGCGAAATCGCCGAACTGCGCCGCGTCTTCAACATGCCGGTGGTGCTGGTCACCCACGACCTGGACGAGGCGATCATGCTGGCCGACCGCATGGTGGTGCTGCATCACGGGCGGACGCTGCAGGCGGGCACACCCGAAGACGTGACGACGCGACCGGCATCGGTGGAGGTTGCCCGCCTGGTCGACGTGCGCAACGTGTTCGAAGGCTCGGTGGTGGCGTGCGATGCGGCCAATGGCGGGGCCATCCTCGATTGGGGCGGCCTGCGGATCGAGGCCAGATCACCAGCCAAGGCGCGGGCCGGACAGCCAATCAGCTGGGTCATCCCGGACGGCTTCGTCCTGTTGCACCGGCGCGATCGCCCGTCGCGCGGCGAGCACGAGAATCCGGTTGCCGGAACCATCGAGACAATGCTGGTGATCGGGCA
>CAZBWP010000157.1:2041-6117 GCA_964495295.1 uncultured Rhodospirillaceae bacterium
GCTTCGCCGGAACCGGGTGCGGCGTAGAGCAGGTTCTTGAACAGGCCGGTGATCCTGGTGAAGTGCTGACGAACGGCATCCTTGTCGGCAAAGTCGTAGGACCGCGTCGCGATGTGATAGACACGGTCGAACAGGATCTTCTGCCGGTCGAGGGGCATCGCCGCGTCGACGTCGTCGAAGGCGTCCTGCTGCAGGAAGACCATGTCGACGAAGCGGCCGGCCTCCATCGCCACGAAGTCGTCGAGGCTGATCCCCTCCTCGCCCGTCACCTGCTCCATCCGCGCGATCTCGTCGCCGCGCGTGAGCAGCGCCATGAGCGTCTCCACCCGGTCGGTCCAGTCGCTGCCCAGGTGCTCGGAGGCCCAGGGCTTGAGCTGCTGGCGGTAGCGCGACCAGGAAATCAACGGGTCGATGGCGGGGTAGAAGCGCTTGTAGGCGCGATCATAGGAGAGCCCGAGGAAGCACTTCACCGCGGCCAGCGTCGACTGGGTGACCGGCTCCTCGAAGTTGCCGCCGGCCGGCGAGACCGCGCCGATGATGCTGAGCGCGCCGATGGTGCCATCGTTGGTTTTCATGACGCCGGCGCGCTCGTAGACCGCCTTGATGGAGCTGTCGAGATAGGCGGGAAACGCCTCCTCGCCGGGAATCTCCTCGAGCCGCCCCGAGGTCTCGCGCATCGCCTGTGCCCAGCGCGACGTGGAATCGGCGATCATCAGGGTCTTCAGGCCCATCTGCCGATAGTACTCGCCGATGGCGATGCCCGTGTAGATGGACGCTTCGCGGGCGGCGACCGGCATCGATGAGGTGTTGCAGACGATCACCGTGCGGTTCATCAGCGAGCCGCCGGTCTTCGGATCCTTCAGGTGCGGGAACTCGGTGATCGTCTCGACGACCTCGCCCGCGCGCTCGCCGCAGGCGACGAGCACGACGATGTCGACGTCCGAATGGCGGGCGATGCCGTTCAGGAGGACCGTCTTGCCGGCGCCGAAGGGGCCCGGAACGCAGGCGGCGCCGCCCTGGGCGATGGGGAAGAAGGTGTCGATGATGCGCTGCGTCGTCACCATCGGCTCGTACGGATACAGCCGTGTCGAATAACCGCGGGCGAGGATGCGGCGGGGCAGCGCCTCGCGCACCGGCCATTCGTGGGCGAGCGTGACGGTGCGCTCGGCGCCCGACGCCGCCTTGAGCCTGGCGACCGGCTCGTCGACGGTGACCGAGCCGTCACGGATCCAGCTGACCTGGAGATCCTCGTCCAGGTCGAACGGCACCATGATCTTGTGAACGATGGGGCCCTCCGGCACCGTGCCCAGCGCGTCGCCGGCGTGAACCTTGTCGCCGACCCGCCGGGTGGCGGTGAACGACCATTTGGTCGAGAGGCTGAGGCCGGGAGCCTTGACGCCGCGCGGCAGAAACACGCCGTGGTCCACGGCCAGCGCTTCGAGCGGGTTCTGCAGGCCGTCGAACACTTGGCCCAGGAGCCCCGGTCCGAGCCGGATCGACAACAGTTCGCCGGTCTGTTCCACCGGATCGCCGAGGCCGACGCCGGTCGTGCTTTCGTAGACCTGCGCATCGGCGCTGTCGCCGAGGACGCGCAGCACCTCGGCCTTCAGCCGTTGCCCGGGAGCGCGGGCGGGACAGATGTAGATCACCTCGTTCTTGACGAGCCGGCCTCGCGCCGGGTCGGTCAACCGCAGGCGGACGATATCCTCCTGCACGGCGGAGACCTGTGCGATGGATGGTGAGGTCCCGGCCTCAGGGGCGACGGAATCGGTCATGCGGCAGCCAGAAATGAGGGTGAATCGGTGAGCGCGTCATCGAGCAGTTCGGCGAAGCGCTCGGCGGCAGCGTCGGCATCGTACCGCGACCAACGGTCGACCAGCGACCAGCGAACCAGGTACCAGGCGACGGCTTCGAGGTCAAAGTCGTGGCCGCCCAGGTGACGCTCGCCGGCGGCCCAGGCGGCGTCCAGGATGATGCGTTCGAGGCCGGGGCGATCATCGGCCTCGAGCCGCTCCCGGGCCGCCAGGACCCAGGGAAAGGCCCGGCCGACGCCGAAGTCGGGCGCTCCCCAATTGGCGCGAATGGTGGTAACGAAGCGGCCGAACCCCCACGCCGTGCCGGGCAGGGGCGCGTCCTCCCCGGCGTGACGCCGGCGCAGGGCGGCGAGCAGGGTGCGGATTTCCAGTCGGTCGCGCGCCGCCGCGCGCAGGGCATCGCTGCGGACGTCGCGCAGCAGGCGCTTGGCGCGGGCGAGGAAGGCTTCGTCCGTCTCGCCCATGTCGAGCCGTGTCCAGGCCAAAAGCGAGCGCAGGGTCTCGACTTGCGTCTGGTCTTCCGGGGTGAGCCACTTGAGGCGCTGATGCAGCCGCACCTCATTGATGGGCGGGGCCTTGTTGGTGAGCAGCGGTCCGACCGCGGGCAGGCTCGCCATCAGCGTGACGTAGGACGGGAGCGTGCCGATCACTTGACGACACCCTCCAGCAGGGCGCGAAAGCGTGGCTGCAGGTGGACGAGGATGGCGTCCGCCACCGCCCGGTCGGAAATATCGATGCTGACGGAACGGTCCTTGAGCTGCAGGCGGATGCCGCCTTCTTCGTCCTCGCTGCGGGCGAAGGTGACACCCTCGCGGAGCATCTCGCCGGAGGTGGCCGCGACGAAAAGCGCGAGCGAGCCCTGCTGCATCTCCTCGGGCCGGCGGCGCAACTCGTCCAGTCCGATGGCATCGCGCGGCAGGATCACCTCGACCTCCCGTGCCTGATCGACGCCGCCCTCGATGCGCGCCCGACCGACGATCTCAAGGATCATCCGCTCAAGCATGGCCGGGTCGCGCGTCGCCGCCGACACGGTTTTCACCACCTGTTCGGCGAAGCGTTTGGCGAGCTGGTCCTTGAGTTCGAGCACCGTGTCACGGGCCGCGACGTTGAGCGCTTCCTCGGCGGCGCGCTTGAGATTCTCGGCCTCCCGCTGCGCCGCGTCGACCAGGGATTTGGCGTCGGCGTCCGCCTTCTGCATGATCTTGTGAGCGCGGGCCTGGGCGTCCGCGACGAGCTGCTCGGCCTCGGCGCGGCCGGCCATGACGCCTTCGTCGCGCAGCCGCGCGATCAGCGTTTCGAGTCCTGACGCGGTCCCCGCTGCCGTCGGATGCTCAGCCATCGCGGTCCCCCTCACGCACCGATGCCGCCAGCGAGCACCAGAGCGAAGACGAAGGCGAATACGGCGAAGCCTTCGACGATGGCCGCGGGCGCCAGCGCCAGACCGAAGATCTCCGGCTTATCCTTTGACGCCGCGATCGCGCTGGCGCACGCCCGGCCCTGCCAGATGCCCGTGTACAACAGCGCGATCCCGGTCAGCAGGCCGATGCCGAAGAGGGCGCCGCCATTCTCCGCCGTGATGTCTCGCTGCAGCGAGAACATGACGACGATGCCATAGATGGCCATGGACGACGGGATCGCCGTGACACCGACGAACCGCCCGTAGCCGCCATCGGACTCGAGCATGGCGCCGATGGCCGCCTGGCCGGCAATGGCGACGCCAATGCCGGCGCCAACCGCGCCAAGTGCCGTCGGCGCGAAAACGCCCAGCCAGCCGAGCGCGATCACCAGTTCGTTCATAAGGGCGCCTCCTTCTTTGCGAACGCCTTGAATGGATACCCCTCTTCGGTGAGCCCCCAGCCGAAGAATTCGATGAAGTTGAGCCGGAGACCATGCACGAAGCCGCTCATGATGCCGAGTCCGAAGGTGATGCCGTGGCCGATGAGCAGCACCAGGATCCCGAGGAACAGGCCCATGCCGGGCATCGATGCGCGCAGGTCGGCGGCAAGCATGTTGAAGGTGCCGGCCAGCGAGGCGCTGGCGAGACCGAGGGCAAACAGCCTGAGATAGCTCAGGATGTCGCCGAACTGACGGGTGATGCCGGTGAGTCCCATGAACCCCGCGGCCAGTCGCTTCAACCAGTCGCGCGGCCGTGCCACGGTTTGCTTGGCGCTGGAGCCGATGAACACCGCGAGAAGGCCAGCGGCCAGGAGCCCGAAGCCCAGCCGCTCGCCGGTTTCGCCACCGAGCCACGCGAGCATGCCA
>CAZBWP010000158.1:0-6096 GCA_964495295.1 uncultured Rhodospirillaceae bacterium
GATCGCAGCCTTGGTAGGCCGTTACCCCACCAACAAGCTAATCGGACGCGGGCCCATCCCAGAGCAATAAATCTTTCCCCCTCAGGGCGTATGCGGTATTAGCCGAAGTTTCCCTCGGTTATTCCGCACTCCAGGGTAGGTTCCCACGCGTTACTCACCCATCCGCCACTAGACCCGAAGGTCTCGTTCGACTTGCATGTGTTAGGCCTGCCGCCAGCGTTCGTTCTGAGCCAGGATCAAACTCTCATGTTGACTCTCAACCCCGAGCTTCCAGCTCCGCGACGCGCCGAAACGACGACACGTCCGGTCTCCGAAAGGCCGGGGACGAACCCTCACACACTCTCACAAGCGTAAGTGCAACGCTTTGAGATCTGCAAACAGGGTCCATGCCTCACAGCACGCACCACCACCCACAAATCCCCCAAAAAAATGACGATGTCAAAGAGCAGGGTTCCTGGGAACCGAAAACCGGGGGAGGTCGCCCTCGCCCCGGAGGCACGGCTTTTACGCAAACCCCCGCCCCCTGTCAACAGGTTTCGTGACAGATCCACGACAGGCCCCGTCCCCGCCCAGCCAGGCCGAATCGTATCGCTACCGAGCCGCCGGGGCGGGTGGGGGAGGCGGCGCGTCGTGCTGCAGGCGCTCTGCAAAACCCTGGAAAGGCCTTGTCATACAAACGCACTGCAGCAAACCGCTTGACAGATGTCGCGACCCCGCTATCAAGGCAATGAGAAGTCCCCCTTGGCGCCTGCAAGACGTCCTTCCGAAGACGTCGGCGCGACACGGCGAAGAAGTTCGGCGCAATGTCATGATCGGTCGCGCAGCATTCAGCTTTAGTATCCTGACCGCCAGCAGTGGACTGGCGGCGGTTGCACTCTTTGGATCGCTGACACTCGGCCCGCTGCATCGAAATTCCCCCTATCCGATGGTGCCCTTTCAGCCCGCGGAACCGACCGTCGCCGCATTCGCGCCCTTCGACGAACCCGAGATCGCCGACGACCTCTCATGGACGCAAACCGTCGGCTACATGAGCTACGATTACACCCACCGTCTGGAGCGTGGCGAAACGCTCGGCGGCGTGCTGACCACCGTCGGCATCTCGAGCGAGGAGGCGCGCGCGGCGGTCGAGGCGATGCGCGCCAAGGCCGATCCGCGCCGGATGCGCGCCGGCCAGGAGTTGCGGATCACCCTCGGCCTGTCGAACGCCGAAGGCCAACCTCACGAAATCCAGAAGATCGCGTTCGATGTCGAGTTCCCATATCAGATCGTGGTCAGCCGATCGCCCGAGGGCCATTTCGAGGCCTACAAGAACGAGCGGGCCCTGGAGCGCACCACCGTCGGCGCGGCCGGAACCATTCAGTCGAGCCTGTTCCAGGCGGGCAGCGCGGCGAAGGTCTCCGCCGCCGTCGTCAACCGCATGATCCAGATGTTCTCCTGGGACGTCGACTTTCAACGCGACATCCGCCGTGGCGACCGTTTCGCCGTTCTCTTTGACCAGCTCGCTGACGAGACGGGCGAGACCGTCAAAGCCGGCGACGTGTCGGCGGCAGCCTTGGTCATTGGCGGCAAACGTCTCTTCGTCTATCGCTTCGACACCGGGGACGGCAACGACGACTACTTCACCGCCGACGGAAAATCCGTGCGCAAGCCGCTGCTGCGCACCCCGGTCGATGGCGCCCGCCTGTCATCGCGCTACGGCAACCGTCGCCATCCCATCCTCGGCTATAACAAAAAGCACAAGGGCGTCGACTTCGCCGCGCCGACGGGAACGCCGATCTTTGCCAGTGGCGACGGTACCGTGGAGTTCGTCGGCCGTCGCGGCGGCTACGGCAATTATATCCGCGTGGCTCACCGATCGGGTTACAGCACGGCCTATGCCCACTTGAGCCGTTTCGCCACGAGCGTGAAGTCCGGCCGCCAAGTGAAGCAGGGACAGATCATCGGCTTCGTCGGATCCACCGGGCGATCGACGGGCCCGCACCTGCACTACGAAGTGCTTGTCAATGGCCGCCACATCGATCCGATGTCGGTCCGCACGCTGCCCGGCCGGACGCTCGCCGGCAGCGAATTGAAGCGGTTTCGCGAGTTCGTCGGTGGCATTGAGCCGCGTCTCGTCGCGCTGATCGATAGCGAAACCCCGGTCATCGTCGCCCGCGCCGACGACTGACCTCGCCCGGTCACAGGATCCGCGCCGCTCGGGGCTGTTCCATTCGGGGGCGCGCCATCGAGCGCCGCGAAAGGCGCGAGGAAGGCCCGTCGCCCCGGACCATCGGCCCCCCGCGAAGGTGCGCGGGTGCCAACAAGCCCCCCGCCAGCCAGCGATGATCAGCGGCCGGTGGCGCGGCTGCGCAGCGCCGCCATCTCGGCGGCCAGCGCCTCGCGCAGCATCTTCTGCCCCACGTCCCGCTGGAAACCATTGAATGGACCGGCCACACGATCGGTAAAGGTGCGCTTGAAACCGACGGCGAGCGTGCCGTCGCGCGCGGGCACCAGCACGGTAATGCCGTGCAGGCTGTTGTAGGTGTGGCCGACGAAGAACTGACGGTGGCTGACCACGCAATACTCGCCGCTGCGATCGACGGCGTCATGCGCCAGCACGATGGCCGGCAGGCCATCGACCGTCGCCTGCGTCCATGCATAGTGGTTCTCGATGATCGCGGGTGCGGCGCCGGGCGGTTGCATCAGGGCCTTGGCGAACGTGGGAAAATGCTTGGCGAGGAAGGCGCTGGAGGCCTCGGCGGCAAGCCGCAGTTCCTGCGCCGGGGAGATCGACTGGCCATTGGTGCGTTGGTAGGGCGCGACGCCGTCGAGGCCGCGGTCGGCGTAGGCCTGCATCCGTTCGACCAGGATCTCGCGATAGGCGGCATCGGGCGACGGTCCCGATCGCAGCGCCGAGAGCTCGCCCGCCGAGAGGTTGAGCTGGTTGACCGCGGCCGCCTGATCGAGCCGCGCCAGCGTCTGATCGGCCGCACGGCTGAACTCGCCGCCGCGCCAATCGCCGCCATCGACCGAGAGGCTCGTCCATCCCGACCGCCGGGAGGCCAACAGCGCCGCCTCCACCCGCTCCAGGGGCGCCGGGATCAGCACGGCGACCACGGCCGCCAATTCGCTGTCGCGGCTGCGAGGCAGATCGCGACTGATCACCGCCCCATCGTCGATTGAGACCTGCTCACCCAGGGGAAAGCCCAGATCGGCGAGAATGATCGAGGCCGCCGGCGGCCGGGCGTCCGCCGCATTGGTGGCGAACAGCATCAGTGCAACGGCCCCAACCATGGCACGGTTCAAGCTCATCATTCGGTCTCCTGTCACCGGTCGTCGCCGCCCCTTTCTCGCGGTCGGAAGCTACGCCGCCGCGCCGCCCGTCAGCCGTTGCGTCGACGGCGCTCCCTTGGGCGGCGCTTGTCCCGTTAACCCTACCTTCGCATGTGCGACTTGATTTTCCGTTGCCACGAGTATGCCACGCGCCATCCGCCTTGACGATCGGAATGATTTCCGAGCACGGTCGCGACGCGGCCGTGGCAGCAGCGAGTAAACGGTGACAGAGAGCAACGCCGACGCTTCCTTGCAGATGCGAGAAAGCATTCGCCGGCGCGCCTTCGACGGCGGCTTCGATGCCGTCGGCTTCGCCGATGCCAGCGGTCGTCGCGCCGAGGCTGAGAACCTGGCGGACTACATCGCCGACGGGCGCCACGGCGAGATGACGTGGATGGCAACGACCGCCGACCGGCGCGCCGACCCGCGCGCCTTGTGGCCCGACGTTCGCTCCGTGATCTCCTTGGGTGTCAACTATGGTCCCGCCGTCGATCCGCTGGCCACGCTGGCTCTGCGCGATCGGGCGACCATCAGTGTCTATGCGCGGGGACGCGACTACCATGCCGTGCTCGGGCGTCGGCTGAAGGCCTTGGCACGGTGGCTCGCCGAGGCCCACGACTGCGCTGTCAAGGTGTTCGTCGACACCGCGCCCGTCATGGAAAAGCCGCTCGCCCAGCGCGCCGGGCTCGGCTGGATCGGCAAGCACACCAACCTGGTGTCGCGCCGCTTCGGCTCCTGGTTGTTCCTGGGCGAGGTCTTCACCACCCTGGAGGTGCCGCCCGATCCGCCGGCGGTCGACCACTGCGGCTCGTGCGACCGGTGCCTCAGGGCCTGTCCCACCGGCGCCTTGCCGGAGCCCTATCGCATCGAGCCCCGCCGCTGCCTGTCGTACCTGACGATCGAGCACAAGGGCGCCATCGCGCCGGACCTGGCGGCGCGGGCGGGCAACCGCGTCTTCGGCTGTGACGACTGCTTGGCGGTGTGTCCGTGGAACCGCTTCGCGACACCGACGCCGCATGCGCCGCTCGCGCCGCGCGCCGAACTGATGGCGCCCAGGCTCGCCGATCTGGCCCAGTTGACCGAGCCGGATTTCCGGGACCTGTTCGCCGGCAGCACCATCAAACGCACGGGCCGAGACCGTTTCCTCCGCAACGTCCGCATCGCCGCGACCAACGCCGAGGCCCGCGAGCGCATTGCCGCGGCGGACGACGGCGCGCGAGCAAAGGCGGCTCCCGAAAAGCAACGACGTGACCGGGCCAGGTGACGGGCGTCGCGGTGCGATCGTTCGCCGGTCGCTTGTCGCGCTGTTGCTGGTGATGGCGCCGTCCGTTGGGGCCGGTACTGCGGCCCCAAAGACCCAGACGGAGACCCAGACGGAGACACGGACGGCGACACTGGTGCAGACAGAGACGTTTCGCGACTGCGAACTCTGCCCGGAGATGACGATCGTTCCTGCGGGAACGTTCATGATGGGCGCCGACGATCGGTCCCCGGCCGAGCGGCCGGCTCACCGGGTGACCATTCCGGCGCCCTTCGCGATGGGCCGATACGAAGTGACCTTCGACGAGTTCGCGGCCTGCGTTGTGGCCGGCGGGTGTCCTTCGCTGCCACATGACCACGCCTGGGGTCGCGGCCGGCGGCCGGTGGTCAACGTCACCTACGCCGACATCCAGGCATACCTGGGCTGGCTGTCCCGCGTCGCCGGACAGACCTACCGGCTGCCCTCCGAAGCCGAATGGGAATATGCCAACCGGGCCGGCACGACGACGCTGTACTGGTGGGGGGACAGTATCGAGGCCGGACGCGCCAACTGCCGCGGCTGCGGCAGCGCGTGGGACGGCAAGCAAACGGCGCCCGTCGGCTCGTTTCCGCCCAACCCTTTCGGCCTGCACGACACGACCGGGAATGTCCTGGAATGGGTGGCCGACTGCTGGAACGAGACCCACGCCGGCACCGCCGGCGACGCGAGCCCGCGGGGGGACGGAGACTGCCGCCAACGGGTGATCCGTGGCGGCAACTGGTACTACATCGCCAAGGTCGCCCGCACGACGTGGCGCGGCGGCAACGATGTGCGCGCCAACACCTACGGCATCGGCTTCAGGGTCGCCCGCGACCTGCGTTAGGGGCTGTGGGTGGGCGCCGGGGTGGATTGGTGCCGCGGAGCATCCGGGGAATCACCGGTCGCCGCCCGCCCCCGCACCGCCGCGAGGTGGCGGACCGCCCCAGGGCGGGGCGGCCGAGCCATCGGCCACCTATTCGGTCGACAAGGCCCGCGCCAAGTGGCTCAGCGCCTCGCGGTGACGCTCGCTTGGGATCTGGCTGAAATTCCGCGCGAGTTCGAGGCACATGCGCTGCCGCATGGGCATCGCCTCTTCGGCCGAAGGGCCGTCGATGCCGTCGAAAAAGTAGCTCACCGGCACGCGCAGCACCTGGGCGATCTCGTACAGGCGTCCCGCCGAAATGCGGTTGATGCCGCGCTCGTACTTGTGCGCCTGCTGATAGGTGACGCCGATCATATCGGCCATCTGCTGCTGACTGAGACCGAGCATCACGCGCCGCTCGCGGATCCGGCCGCCGACGTAGCGGTCGACGTCGGTCGCACGGATCGTCGTGCGCTCGGAATTGCTCTTGTCATGATCGAACGGTGTCATGTCGTACATCTCCCCAACAGACGAGGTTATGGGTTGCATCCCCCATAAGGCGTCCATTGTTTCCGTGGGGCGCCATCGGCGCTTACCCAGTGAAACCTAAAGCACACACTGATCTTCTGATCTATTGGGATCG
>CAZBWP010000159.1:0-2260 GCA_964495295.1 uncultured Rhodospirillaceae bacterium
GCGTCGCGATCAGGCCGAACGCGACGTTCTCCCACACCGGCAGACTGTCGAACAGGGCGCCGCCCTGGAACAGCATGCCGGTGCGGCGATGCAGCGCCTCGCGGCGAGCCGAGCGGGCATGCACCAGTTCCTCGCCGTCGATCTGGATGCTGCCGGCGTCCGGCTCGATCAGGCCGAGGATGCACTTGATCAGCACCGATTTGCCGGACCCCGAGCCGCCGATGACGACCAGCGATTCGCCGTCCGCCACGTCGAGATCGACGCCGGTCAGAACCTGCTTGCGCCCGAACGCCTTCTGCAGCCCGCGAATGCGGATTTTCGGCGTCGCGCCGGTCATTTCGAGA
This sequence comes from uncultured Rhodospirillaceae bacterium, assembly GCA_964495295.1. Classification (GTDB taxonomy): domain Bacteria; phylum Pseudomonadota; class Alphaproteobacteria; order Rhodospirillales; family Defluviicoccaceae; genus CAZBWP01. The sequence continues at coordinate 345 of CAZBWP010000159.1, forward strand.
AGAACACCTCGGTCAGGATGTAGTCGAAACAGAGGATCAGGATGGCCGCCGACACCACCGCGTTGGTCGTCGCCTTGCCGACCCCCTGGGCGCCGCCGCGCGAGTTGTAGCCGAAATAGCAGCCCATCAGCGTCACGATGAAGCCGAACACCGCCGCTTTCACCAGCCCCGACACCACGTCCTCCGTCTGCAGGAAGTCCCAGGTGTTCTGGATATAGAGCGACGGGTTGAAGCCGAGCTTGTAGACGGCGACCAGGTAGCCGCCGAACACGCCGATGATGTTCGCCACCATCACCAGCAGCGGCAGCATCAGCACGCCCGCGATCAGTCGGGGCGCGACCATGTATTTCATCGGGTTGGTGGACAGCGTGCTGAGCGCGTCGAGCTGTTCGGTGACCCGCATGGTGCCGATTTCCGCGGCCATCGAGGCGCCGATGCGCCCGGCGACCATCAGTCCGGCCAACACCGGCCCGAGTTCGCGGGTCAAGGAGACGACGACCACGTTGGCGATCGCGCCCTCGGCGGAGAATCGGGCGAATCCCGTATAGCTCTGCAGCGCCAGCACCATGCCGGTGAAGATCGCCGTCAGCCCGACGACCGGCAGGGAGTAGTAGCCGATCTCGATCATCTGGCGCCCGAGGTTGCGCAGATAGAACGGCGGCCGCACGCAGCAGCTCAAGGCATTGCCGGTGAACAGGACGAGCCGCCCGGTCACCCCGAGGAAATTGAGGAACAGCCGGCCGACGGTCTCGAGCGGGTTCATCGGCGCTCAGCCGGCATGGGTGTAGACACGCTGGTACCGGGCGCCCAGCGATGTCAGGATTTCATAGCCGATGGTGCCGGCCTCCGCCGCCACGGCGTCGATCGGACGATCGGGACCGAGCAGCTGCACCGTCCTCCCCGGACCGCACGCGGGCGCTGGCACATCCGTGACGTCGAGGGTGATCAGGTCCATGGACACCCGGCCTACAATGGGAACAGCGCGACCGCCAATCACCGCGAAGCCGGCATTGCTCAGCGATCGCAAAAAGCCGTCGGCGTAACCGACGGCCACCGTGGCGATCCGCATGGGATGTCTCGCCGTGAAGGAGGCACCATAGCCAACGGTGGAATCCCTGTCAATTTCACGGACTTGCAGGATCGTTGCGTCGAGGCGCACGACCGGGCGCATGGGATTGGCGGCACCCGTGACCGGCGCGCCGCCGTAGAGCGCGATGCCCGGGCGCACCAGGTCGCCGTGATACCCGGCGCCGAGGAAGATGCCGGCGGAATTGGCGAGCGACGTCGGTGCGTGCGGCAGCCGCGCCGTGGCGGCGATGAAGGCATCGCGTTGTCGGGCGTTCATCGGATGGGCGGGCTCGTCGGCGCAGGCGAAGTGGCTCATCACCAGCGCCAGCGGGAACGCGGCCAAGGGCGTCGGATCGGCGGTCAGGGCGGCCAGTTCGTCCGCCGGCAGCCCCAGCCGCGCCATGCCGGTATCCACATGCAGCGCGGCCGCCGGCGGGGTGGCGGCCGGCGCCGTCCGGGCGTGCGCGGCCCAGGCGTCGACGGCGGCGCGGCTGTTCAGCACCGGCCGCAGGCGATGCGCATCGAACACCGCCGCAGCACCCGGCGGCGCGCCGTTCAGCACGTAGATCACCGCCGAGGCCGCGCCGGCGGCATCGAGCATCGCCCTGACGCCGACGCCCTCCCCGGCCGTGGCGACGAAGAACGTCCCGCACCCGGCCGCCGCCAGCGCGGGCACCACCCGCGCCGCCCCGAGTCCGTAGGCGTCGGCCTTGACCACCGCGGCGCACTCCGCCGGCGCCACGCGCTCGCCGAGCGCCCGCCAGTTGGCGACGATGGCATCAAGGTCGATGGCCAGAACGGCGCCGGTGAGGTGCGGGTCCGGCACGGCGCCGGTGAGGTGCGGGTCC
>CAZBWP010000159.1:2360-6091 GCA_964495295.1 uncultured Rhodospirillaceae bacterium
GCACGGCGCCGGTGAGGTGCGGGTCCGGCACGGCGCCGGGAGGGCGCGGGTCCGACATCGCGGCTCAGGCGTCCGGATAGCCCGGCGGCTGACGATCGGTGAACCGCATGTATTCGGGAATGAACCGGAGCTTGATCGTATCGGTGGAGCCGTGCCGGTGCTTGGCGATGATCGCCTCGGCGACGTTGCGCTCCTGGCCCTCATCCGGTTCGTCGCCCTTCAGCCGTCGATAGTATTCGTCGCGATAGAGGAAGATCACGACGTCGGCGTCCTGCTCGATCGATCCCGACTCGCGCAGGTCGGAGAGCTGCGGCCGCTTGTCTTCCCGTTGCTCGACGGCGCGCGACAGCTGGGAAATGCCGATGACGGGAACGTGCAGCTCCTTGGCGATGGTCTTCAGGGTGCGGGTGATCGCCGACAGCTCCTGCACGCGGTTCTCGTGGCGCACCCCCGGCGCGGGCGAAATGAGCTGCAGATAGTCGACGACGATCAGGCCGAGGTTGTGCTGGCGCTTCAGCCGCCGGGCCCGGCTGCGCAGCGCACTGATCGTCAGGGCCGGCGTGTCGTCGATGAAGATCGGCAGGCTCTGCAACTTGTGCGACCCCTCGACCAGGCGCACGAACTCATCGTTGCTCAGCTTGCCGCGGCGCATGTGGTCGGACGGGATGTGCAGGTGTTCGGACAGGATGCGGCTGGCCAGCTGTTCGCTCGACATTTCCAGCGAGAACAGCCCGACGACGGCACCGTTGATGTGCTCCTCGGCGTAGCGCGCGTAGGCTGCGTTGGTGGCGATGTTGGTGGCGAACGCCGTCTTGCCCATGCCGGGACGGCCGGCGACGATGATCAGGTCCGACGGATGCAGGCCGCCGAGCAGGGCATCCACGTCGGCGAGGCCGGTGGTGACCCCCACCAGTTCGCCCTGCTTGCGCGCCGCCTCGGCCATCTTGACGGCGGCCAGGGCCGACGTCTTGAACGGCTTGAAGCCGCTCTCCTGGTCGCCCTTCTCGGCGAGGCCGAACAGCGTCTCCTCGGCGCGCTCGATCAGTTTCGGCGCCGCCTCGTCGATGCCCGGATCGTAGGCCCGGTCGGCAACGCTGCCGCCGAAGGTGATCAGCTCGCGGCGGAGGAACAGGTCATAGATGATACGCCCGTATTCGCCGGCGTTGAACACCGTCACCGCCGAATCGGCGAGCTCCATCAGGTAGGCGACACCGCCCACGTCGTCGAGCTTGCCGTTCTGCGAGAAGTAGGGCGCGAGGGTGGCGGGATTGGCCGTCCGCCCCGCCTCGATCATCGTCGCGCAGGCCTCGAAAATGCTGCCGTGCTCCAGCAGCGCGAAGTGTTCGGGCCTGAGGAACTCGCCGATCGCCTCGTAGGCCCGGCGGTTGTCGAGGAACAGCGCGCCGAGCACCCCGCGCTCGGCTTCGATGCTGTGCGGCAGCTGGCGGAAGCCGCCAGGGCGAAGGCTCGATGCGCGAGACGGCTCGATGCTGGACATGACGCCAGTGTACGCCCCTCCCGGCGCGCCGCAAACGACGGCAAGTGAAATCAGTGGGGACGAATCGGCCACTTGCGGTTGGCGCTGTGGAAAGCGGGGACAAGCTGCCCAGGTCCTGGGGAAAACCGCGATCGCGGCACCCGGATCAGGCGGCGCGGCGGCGGCTCAGCCCTTGCGCGCTTCTTCGCCGCCCGCCTCATCGTCGCCGGCCGCGGCGTCGGTTTCGGCGTGCAGTTCCTCCCGCGCGTCCTCGGCCGCCCCGGCCTCGAACAGCGATTCGATCTGCTCGTCCAAGTCGAGGACCTCTTCCTCCTCCTCTTGGCTGCCGATCATGGCGCGACCGCGCGTCGCCTGGAGTTCCGCCTCCTCGGGCGAGCGGGCGACGTTGACGGTGATGCCGACGACCACTTCCGGGTGCAGGCTGACCGAGACGGCGTGCAGTCCGAGCATCTTGATCGGCCGCGGCAGTTCCACCTGTTGGCGCTCGATGGTGACGCCCGCGTCGGTGACCGCGGCGGCCACGTCACGGGCGTTGACCGAACCGTAGAGCTGGCCGCTCTCGCCGGCTTGGCGGACCAGCACCACCTTCATGCCGTCGAGCCGCTGGGCGACCGTCTCCGCCTCGCTGCGGCGCTCCAGGTTCACGGCCTCGAGCTGGGCGCGATCGGCCTCGAAGAGCTTGCGGTTGCTGTCCGTGGCCCGCACCGCTTTCCTTTGCGGGATCAGGAAGTTGCGGGCGAATCCGGGGCGGACCTTGACGATCTGGCCCATCTGGCCGAGCTTGGCCACGCGTTGCAGTAGAATGACGTCCATCACGATATCTCCCGACCAGAGGGGCCGCCGGGCAGGCGGCGCCGGATGCCGATCCATTGCTCGATGATGCCAAGGAGGGCGACGACGGTGCCGACGCCCGGAAGCATGATCAACAGTGAAACATAAAACGCGGCCAGCACTCCGCCGCCGAAGCTCAACCGACCGGCCAGCCGATGCACGACGGCGAGGCCGACGAAAAAGAACGGGAGCGCAAACACGACGACGATGTTGCGCGCCAGATAGCCGAGATCGCCGTCGGCCGCGAGCGCGAGCGCGGCGGCGGCGACCAGCGCCCATGACAACCAGTCCGGCAGGGTGAGTTCGGACCAGCGCGGGGTCGGTCGCAGGTTGCGGCCGCGTCTGACCAGCAGCGCCTGCGCCAGCCCGGCGTTGAGTGCCATGGCGGCGATCCACACGGCACCACCGAGGCCGAGGAACATCGGCGTGATCGAGCCGGTCAGCTCCAGTCGATCGGCCTGCGACAGGGTTGGAAACGCGGCTTCCATCCAGGCGTCCATCGCCTCCTGCAGCGTCGCCTCGATGCCCGCGGTGCCGCCGAGACCGAACAGGCCGAAGCCGGCGGCCGCGACGGCGGCGAACACGCTGAGCGACGCCAGCACGTCCCCGGCCGGCATCCATGTCTCGGGGCCGCCGGCGACCGCCGCCGGCCGACGGCTCAACGCCTGGCGGACCACGATCCACGATGGCAGCGCGTGCATGCCGAAGAACACGGCGGCGGCGGCGGCCGGGCCCAGCAGCATGATGAACACGATGCCGGACGCCGCCGCGATCGGCACCGCGCCGGCGCCGAGCCCGAGGCCGACGAAGAGGATCGGCAGCGGCGTGAAGTACGCGAGCAACGCCGCTAACAACCCGCCGCTGAGACCGGTCAGCAACAGCATCGCCGCGACGCCGCCGCCGATGATGGCGAGAACCATGGGTTGGGCCATGATGCCTGCGTGCCTGTTGCCTGTCGCCTCGCCGATGCCGTCCGGATCAGGCGACCCGTGCTAGCTGATGACGTAGGGAAGCAAGCCGAGGAAGCGCGCCCGCTTGATCGCCCGGGCCAGTTCCCGTTGCTTCTTCGCCGATACCGCGGTGATCCGGCTGGGCACGATCTTGCCGCGTTCCGAAATGAAGCGTTGCAGCAGCTTGATATCCTTGTAGTCGATCTGCGGCGCGCTGGGGCTGGAGAACGGGCACGACTTGCGGCGGCGGAAGAACGGGCGGCGGGTGGCGGTCATCGGTCGCCTCCTTCGCTCTCCGTTCGGCTTCCGCCGCGGCGCTCACCGCCCTCGGCCGGTCGGTCGCCGCCGAAGGATCGCTCGGGTCGGTCGCCGCCGGAGGATCGCTCGGGCCGATCGCCGCCGAAGGATCGCTCGGGCCGATCGCCGCCGAAGGATCGCTCGGGCCGGTCGCC
>CAZBWP010000160.1:0-3038 GCA_964495295.1 uncultured Rhodospirillaceae bacterium
TGCCTGCGCAGCATCGCCATGTCGCGCTGATCGGACTCGATGCGGCGCTGCAAGGCGCGCGCGCGCCGCCGTGTGCGCCCCCCGATGAACCAGCTGACGAGGAACCCGGCCAGAAGACCGAAGAAGATGCCGACAAAGACGACCACCGTCAGCGGCAGGTCGACCGTCCCCGACAGGACCGGCCACAGATCAACGGCCACCGGGCTGGTGTTGTTGACGGTGAAAACCACCATCACCACCGTAACCACCGTGACCAAAGCATAACTGACAATTTTCACGGCCGTTTCCTCACCTTCAGCACATGCCGGCGTCGATCGGCGGCGGTCAGAGGTCCGTGTTCAAGCGTTCGCGGAGCTGCTTGCCGGTCTTGAAGTAGGGAACGTACTTGGCGGACACATCGACCGACTCACCGGTTCGCGGATTGCGGCCCAACCGGGATCCCCGCTCCTTGACGGAAAACGCTCCGAAGCCGCGCAACTCGACACGGTCGCCCCGCGCCAGCGCCGCCGCCACCTCATCGAACACCGTCGTGACGATGCGCTCCACGTCTCTCTGATAAAGGTGCGGGTTGGCCTCCGCAAGCCGCGAGATCAGCTCGGACTTTGTCATGCCTGAACGCCTCCTTCACTCCCCAAGGCGTCCAGGGTGCCAGAGGGCGACCAGACCGTCAACCCTAAGTCTTTCTGGAACAATCATTTTTCCCCAGGATCCGAGAAGCCGCTCGGTGAGGGACCGGCGCGACCGCACCTCGACGGAGCGGATTTCCAGGTCGGGATCCAGCGTGTGCTCGTCGATCAGCCATTGGCGCGCCTCGGCTTCGCCGCCCAGCGCATCGATCAAGCCCAGTTCGAGCGCCCGCTTGCCGGTAAACACCCGGCCGTCGGCGAGGCTCCGGGCCTGCTCGGGCGTGAGCGCGCGCCGCTCCGCGACGAGGCCGACGAACATCTCGTAGATGTCGGCGATCAGCGCCTGCACGGCCTCGCGGGCCTCCGGGGTCAGCGGTTCCAGGGGGTTCGGCTGCGCCTTCAGGGGCGAGCTCTTGATCGCCTCGGGCTTGACGCCGATCGACTCCAGCAACTCGGTGACGTCGGTCGTCTGCACGATGACGCCGATCGACCCGGTGATCGAGCCTTCCCGCGCGATGATCCGGTCCGATCCCAGGGCGACCATGTAGGCGGCCGAGGTGGCGATCTCCCGCATCACCGCGGCGACCGGCTTGTCCTTGGCGATGGCCCGCAACTGCCGATACAGTTCCTCGCCGCCGACGACGGTGCCGCCGGGGCTGTCGATCCGCACGATCAGCGCCTTGACAGCGTCGTCATCGGCGAGCTTCGACAACGCCTCCGATCGATCAAAGTCATCGATGATGACGCCGTCGACGGTCAGCCGCGCGATGTGCGGCCGATCCCCCGACAGGCCCAGCCGGTCGAGGCCGAGCAGCGCCAGCCCGACCACGCCGGCAAGGCCCAGCACCTGCCAAAGCTGCAGGCGACGCTTCAGGCGGCGCCGATCGGCGAGGAGGTCGGCCTGAACACTGGCCACGCTTCCGCGTCCCCAGCCAGGCCGTCAACGACGCTCTGTCGGCATCACGTCTCCTCGTCCGTGGCCGGCGCCTCGTCTCCCGAGTCCGCCGACCGCTCAGTCGTCGCCGCGGACCGGCTTCCGGCAGACTTGGTGGACGCCTCGCGCTCGGCCTTCGCCGCGGCTTCGCGCTTCTCGCGGATCGCCGCGCCGAGGATTTCGCCGAGACTGGCGCCGGCGTCGGTCGAGCCGTATTCGGCGACGGCCTTCTTCTCCTCATCAACCTCGCGGGCCTTGATGGACAGCACGACCCGCCGTCCGCCACGGTCGATCTGCACGACCTTCGCGTCGATCTTCTCGCCCGCGGCAAACCGATCGGGCCGTTGCTCGCTGCGTTCCCGGGACAGTTCCGCCTTGCGGATGAAACCGGTGACGCCGTCGGCAACCTGCACCTCGATCCCGGCGTCGGCCACGCTGACCACCGTGCAGGTGACGACCTGCCCCTTGTTCAGGCTGGCCACTCCGGTCTCGAAGCCGTCCTCCTGCAACTGCTTGACGCCGAGGCTGATGCGTTCCTTATCGACATCCACGTCGAGGACCTTGACCCGCACCATATCGCCCTTCTTGAAGTCGCTCAGGGCGTCTTCCCCGGATTTGCTCCAGGACAGGTCCGACAGGTGCACCATGCCGTCGATTTCCCCACCCAGTCCGAGGAAAAGGCCAAATTCCGTAATGTTTTTGACCTCCCCTTCCAGCTCCGAGTCGATCGGATGCTTCGCCAGGAAGTCATCCCAGGGGTTCGCCATGCATTGCTTCAGGCCGAGACTGATGCGCCGCTTGTCGGGGTCCACGTCGAGGATCGCGACCTGAACCTCCTGGCTCGTCGAGACGATCTTTCCCGGGTGGACGTTCTTCTTGGTCCAGCTCATTTCGGACACGTGAACCAGACCCTCGACACCCGGCTCGAGTTCGACGAACGCGCCGTAATCGGTGATGTTGGTCACGCGGCCGGTGAACTTGGCGCCGACGGGATACTTGATCTCGACGCCCGACCACGGATCCTCCTCCAGCTGCTTCATGCCGAGGGAGATGCGCTGGGTCTCCGGATTGAACCGGATCACCTGCACCTTGACCGTCTGCCCGATCTGCAACGCTTCGCTCGGGTGATTGATGCGGCGCCAGGAGATGTCCGTGACGTGCAGGAGCCCATCGACCCCGCCGAGATCGATGAAGGCACCGTAGTCCGTGATGTTCTTGACCACGCCTTCGAGGATCTGGCCTTCCTTGAGATTGGCGATCAGTTCCGAGCGGGCCTCGGCGCGCGTTTCTTCCAGGACCGCGCGGCGCGAGACGACGATGTTGTTGCGGCTGCGGTCCATTTTCAGGATCTGGAACGGCTGCGGCATGTTCATCAGCGGCCCGACGTCGCGAACCGGCCGAATGTCGACCTGACTTCCGGGCAGGAACGCCACGGCCCCGGAAAGGTCGACGATGAAGCCGCCCTTGACCCGTCCGAA
>CAZBWP010000160.1:3138-4599 GCA_964495295.1 uncultured Rhodospirillaceae bacterium
TTTCGATGGCTGGGTTGTCGATCGGTTGTACCATAAGTCAGCGTTGTCCTTTTGGATGAATGTCAGCGTCGAACGACGAAGGCCGCTCGACACGGCGAGTTTCACACGAGGTCGTTTCCTGCACCCGTCACAAGCGTTTTGATCGGGCCCTTGGTTGCCCTGCAGCCTGATACCGCGCTCGGATCGCCGCAAGCGCGACGTCAAGCACGCCGTCCGGGTCGAGACGGGACGTATCGATGACGACGGCGTCCTCGGCAGGTCTCAGCGGAGCAACCGCCCGGGACGCATCCCGACTATCCCGTTCCCGCAGGTCGCGCAGAACAGTGTCATGTATAGCTTCGACGCCCCTTCCCTGCAACTCTCGAAGGCGGCGCGCTGCCCGCACGTCTTCCGATGCCGTAATAAAAAGCTTCACCGTGGCGTCCGGGCACACCACGGAGCCGATGTCGCGACCGTCGAGCACGGCTCCCGGCGCCTGATCGGGCGGCGCTTCGGCGAACCGGCGCTGGAAGCCGAGCAGCGCCCGCCGCACGCCCGCCATGGCGGCAACCCGCGAAGCCGCCGACGCGACGGTATCGGAGCGCAGGTCGGGCCGCATCAGGTCGTCGGGCGCGATGGCCTCGGCCGCCGCAACGGCAGCGCTCTCGTCCACCATCTCCCCCGCGCGGTCGAGCAGCCGGGCCCCGACCGCCCGATAGAGCAGGCCGGTATCCAGGTAGGCGAAGCCCAAGTGATCGGCGAGCCGGCGCGCCAGGGTACCCTTGCCCGCGGCCGCCGGCCCGTCCACGGCAATGACGACGGGCGTCCCGGTCACGTCGCCTCCTGCGTCGCGATGCGCAGTCCCAGATCCTGGGCGATGTCAACGAAGCCGGGGAAGCTCGTTGCGATGGTCGAGGCATCGTCGATCGCCACCGGCTCGCCGGTCACCGCGCCAAGGACCAGAAACGCCATGGCGATGCGATGATCGAGGGCGACGGCGATCGAGGCTCCGCCGCGAGGGGGCTCGCCGGTGCCACGCACCAGCAGCCAGTCCGGCCCCTCCTCCACGTGGACGCCGCAGGCGGCCAAGCCCCGGGCGATCGCGGCGAGCCGATCGCTCTCCTTCACGCGCAATTCCGCGAGACCGGTCAGCAGGGTTTCTCCCGCGGCGCAGGCGGCGGCGACCGCGAGGATCGGAAACTCGTCGATCAGGGAGGGAACCAGGTCGGGCGGCACGTCGATGCCCCTGAGTTCGGACGCCGTCACCTCGATGTCGGCGACCGGCTCCGCGCCCATGACGCGGTGTCCACCCTGGACGATGTTGCCCCCCATCGCCCGAAGCACGGACAGCAACGCGGTTCGCAGGGGGTTGTCGCCGACGCCGACGAGGCGAACCCGGGATCCGGGCACGAGCAGGGCCGCAACGATCAGGAACGCCGCGGAGGAGAAATCGCCCGGCACGTCGATCTCGCAGCCGGCCAG
>CAZBWP010000160.1:4699-6064 GCA_964495295.1 uncultured Rhodospirillaceae bacterium
TCCCCCGTCCGCGCGGCAAACGTGGCCCCCATGCGCGACAGCGGCGCGATCACACGCCGCATCGGCCGCCGACGCAGCGAGGCATCGCCGGTGAAGATGGTCGTGAAGGGATGGGCCGCGACGAGGCCGATGGCGAGGCGCGTCGACGTGCCCGAGTTGCCCATGTCAACGACCTGGTCCGCCTCACTCAACCCGCCGACGCCGCGACCATGGATCGTCCACTCGGCGCCCTCCCGGACGATGTCCGCGCCGAGCAGGCGCATCGCCGCGACGGTCGCCAGCACGTCCGTGGAATCCAGGAGGCCGCGGACGCGGGTTTCGCCAACGGCGCACGCGCCCAGCATCATCGCCCGATGCGAAATGGACTTGTCGCCGGGAACGCGAACCTCGCCGGCCAGCGGACCGGATTTCCGTGCGACGGCCCGGATCATTCTCTCAGCCTTTCGTGCGCGGTTGCGATTTGGTTGGGCGCATGGTTAGGCAAAACGTGGCGGGCGGACCGTGGCGGGCGGGAGCGACCGACACGCAAGGCCCGACGCCCGTCGCCGAACGGAGCGGCGGATTTGCTTTTGACAGGCCGGAACCAATCATGGCAAGTGGCGTTTTCCGCGATGATAATTGAGATGGAGACGGGTTGGTGGCCAAGCCCGAGTGGGGAACGAAGCGAACGTGCCAGAACTGCGGCGCGCGATTCTATGATTTGATGCACGATCCGATCGTTTGTCCACTCTGCCACGCGACGTTCGATCCAGACCGTCAGCCGCGGACCCGGCGAACCGGGGCCGCCGCCCGAACCGAACCGGTCGCGGCGCCACGGAAAAAGCTGGCTGTGGGAGTCGACGAAGCCGTCGAGATCGAAGCCGCGGACGTCGACGACGCCGAGGACACGGAGGAAGGCGCCGCCATCGAAGGCGTCGACGCGGACGGCGAGGACCTGATCGAGGACACCTCCGAGTTGGGTGAGGATGACGATGATATCGGCGAGGTCATCGAACACCTCGACGACGGCATCGAAGACAAGATCTGACCCGCGGGTTGCGAAACGCGCCTTGAAACGCCCGCCGTTTCGGCGTACACGGTGCGTCTCTTGGTGGATCGGATCATTCGCTTGGTTCCCAACCGCGAGATCGGTCGATCCACTAAGCCGTTGATCTGGTGGTTTCATTGAGCTGGCGGCGGGGACGGATCCGTCGGCTTGGAACCATCCAGAAGAGGCCGACACCAGCGGTTGGCCGACACCAGCGGTTGCTGGTCAACGCCTTGACGTCGGGGCCGTAGCTCAGTTGGGAGAGCGCTACAATGGCATTGTAGAGGTCAGGGGTTCGATTCCCCTCGGCTCCACCATCCTCACCTTCGGCTCGGCTG
>CAZBWP010000161.1:0-5901 GCA_964495295.1 uncultured Rhodospirillaceae bacterium
GCGGTCCCGGCGCAGCTCGTGGCGTGGCTCGACAGCCTCGACGCCAGCGGCCGCTACGCGCTGCTCAAGCTGATCACCGGCGGGCTGCGCGTCGGCGTCTCGGCCCGCCTCGCCAAAACCGCCGTCGCCAGCCACGGCGGCGTCGAGGTGGCGGCGATCGAGGAAATTTGGCACGGCCTCACCCCGCCATACCGCGACCTGTTCGCCTGGCTCGACGGCCGCGCGGGGCCGCCGGCCGTCGCCGACGCGCTCGGCTTCCGGCCGCTGATGCTGGCCAATCCGCTGGCCGCCGCCGACCTGGCGGCGTTGGATCCCGGCCAGTACGTCGCCGAATGGAAGTGGGACGGCATTCGCGTTCAGGTGGTGGCGCGGGGCGGCACCGGCCGGATCTTCTCGCGCACCGGCGACGACATTTCCCACGCGTTTCCCGACCTCGCCCGGGAACTGACGTTCGACGGCGTCCTCGACGGCGAACTCCTGGTGATGCGCGACGGCGTCGTCGCGCCATTCAACGACGTGCAGCAGCGGCTCGGCCGCAAGACCGTCACGGCCGCCCTGCAGCACCGCTTCCCCGCGCACGTCCGCGTTTACGACATCCTGTTCGATCAGCGCGGCGCGGACGTGCGGGCGCTGCCGTTCACGGCGCGGCGGCGCTGCCTGGAGGCTTGGTTCGCCGAGATCAGACCCGGGCGCATGGACCTGTCGCCACTGCTGCCCTTCGACGACTGGGCGGCGCTTGCCGCGGTCCGCGCGAAGATCCGTGCCGCCGGCGTCGAGGGCCTGATGCTCAAGCGCCGTGACGATCCCTACGTCGCCGGCCGGCCGAAGGGCCCTTGGTTCAAGTGGAAGCGCGACCCGCTGACCGCCGACTGCGTGCTGATGTACGCCCAGCGGGGCCACGGCAAGCGGTCATCCTACTATTCCGACTTCACCTTCGGCTGCTGGCGCGGTGGTGACAGCGGCGCGCCGGAGTTGGTGCCGGTCGGCAAGGCCTACTTCGGCTTCACCGATGCAGAACTGCAGCAGCTCGATCGCTGGGTGCGCACCAACACCGTCGAGCGCTACGGCCCGGTCCGCGCCGTCGCCCCCGGACTGGTCCTGGAAATCGCCTTTGATTCCCTGCATCCGTCGGGTCGTCACAAGTCGGGCGTGGCGATGCGATTTCCCCGCGTTCACCGCATCCGATGGGACAAACCGGCAGCTGAAGCCGACACGCTGGACACGCTTTGCGCGATGATCGAGCCGGCATGATTCCGCCATGCTTTCGAGATCGCGCTTGATCCGGCGCGTCGCTTTCGGCGTAAAGGCGCTGGTAACCAGAACAAAACGAAGGTCAATATGCCTTTCGACGCCGCGCCCGCCTTCCACGCCGCCCATCCTGCTCTCGACATCGCCATCGTCGGCTCCGGCATTGCCGGCCTCGCTGCCGCCTGGCTGCTCAGCCATCGTCATCGCGTGACGGTCTACGAGAAGAACCAGCGGGTCGGCGGCCACACCAATACCGTCGAGGTGCCGGGTCCCGACGGCCCGCTGCCCGTCGACACCGGCTTCATCGTCTACAACGAACTGAATTATCCGAACCTGGTCGCCCTGTTCGACCACCTGGACGTGCCAACCAAGCCGAGCGACATGTCGTTCGCCGCGTCCGTCGACGATGGTGGCCTGGAATACAGCGGCAGCGGCCTCGGCGGCTTGTTCGCGCAGCGCCGCAACCTTGTGCGTCCCCGCTTCTTCCGCATGCTCCGCGATACCCTCCGCTTTTACCGCGACGGGGCCGCCCTGCTCGAAAACCCGTCGCTGGCCGACCTGAGCCTCGGCGAGATGCTGGCGCGCGGCGGCTACAGTGACGCGTTCATCGCCGACCATCTGTTGCCGATGGCGGCCGCCATTTGGTCGACGCCGGTGGCCGACATGCGCGCCTATCCGGCGGCCGGGTTCGTCCGCTTCTGCATGAACCATGGCCTGATGCAGGTGCGTGGTCGGCCGCGATGGCGCACCGTCACCGGCGGCAGTCGCGAATACGTCCACCGCCTCACCGCGGCGTTTACCGACCGGATCCGCACGGATTCGCCGATCGCGGCCGTCCACCGCACGGGCGGCCGTGTCGCCCTCACGCTGGCATCGGGGGAGGTGGCTCACCATGACCACGTGGTCATCGCCGCCCACGCCAACGAAGCGCTCGCCATGTTGGACGATCCGAGCGTCGACGAACGGGCGCTGCTGGGCGCCTTCCCGTACGCGCGGAACCGCGCCGTCCTGCACCAGGACCCGGCACTGATGCCGCGGCGCCGAGCCGTCTGGTCGAGCTGGAATTACCTGAGCGGCAAGGACGGCGGCGGCGGCAATGCGGTGTGCGTGACCTACTGGATGAACCGCCTGCAGAGCCTGGATTCGCGCGTGCCGCTGTTCGTCACCCTGAACCCACATCGCGAGATCGCGCCGGCAACGGTGCTCCGCACGTTCGACTACGACCATCCCACCTTCGACCTTGACGCGGGCCGCGCCCAGCGCTCCCTGTGGCGCCTGCGAGGCGTTCGCAACACGTGGTTCTGCGGCAGCTACTTCGGCGCCGGCTTCCACGAGGATGCGTTGCAGGCGGGGCTTGCGGTCGCCGAGGCGCTCGGCAACGTCCGCCGTCCCTGGACGGTCGAAGGGGAGTCCGACCGCATCCATCTGCCGGCGTCAAGCGTCCTGGACGTCGCGGCATGACCACCGAATCCGGCGCCATTTACTATGGCCGGGTCGTGCATCACCGGCTGCGACCGCGGCGGCACACCCTCGCCTATCGGGTGTTCTCGCTGCTGCTCGATCTGGACGACCTGGCCGCCAGCGGCAGCCGACTCCGTCTGTTTTCCCACAACGGCTTCAACCTGTTCTCGTTTCACGACCGCGACCATGGGCCGGGCGACGGCACCGCTCTCCGCACCTGGCTCGGCCGGCAGCTTGCCGCCGCCGGCCTTGATGCGGACGGCGGGCGGATCGAGGTGCTGTGTTATCCGCGCATCCTCGGCTACGTGTTCAACCCGCTGACCGTCTACTTCTGCCGCCGCCCGGACGAAAGCCTCAGTGCCATCGTCTACGAGGTCAACAATACCTTCGGCGAGCGCCACAGCTATGTGATCCCAGTCGATGCCCCGGCCGCGGCGGTGGTGCGGCAGGCCTGCGACAAGCGGCTCTATGTGTCGCCGTTCAACGATACGCACGGCGGCTACCGCTTCCGCGTGACCCCACCCGCGGGGGACGTCGAGGTGATCGTCAACTACGTGGACGACGCCGGCCTGATCCTGCACGCGGGGTTCCGCGGGGCGCGCGGTCCGCTCACCGATCGCGCGCTGATCACCGCGTTCCTCCGCTACCCGTTGATGACGGTCAAGGTGACGGCCGGCATCCACTTGGAGGCCCTGCGGCTGTGGCGAAAGGGACTCCGGCTGGTGCGCCGTCCGGCGGCGCCCGCCGAGAGCGTGACCATTGTCACGCCATCCGGCCAGACACATCCATCAACAGTGAATTCTCCGACATGACCGATTCCCGCACGTCGAGCTTGGCCCTCGGTCCGCTTGCCGCCTTCGCGCCGTCGTCGATCATCCTGTCGCGCCTCGCCGACCGGCTGCAGCGCGGCCGCCTGACCCTGGTTCTGCCGGATGGATCGACCCGGTCGGTGCATGGATCCGAGCCGTCCCCCTTGGTTGCCGTGATGCAGATCCGGCGCTTGCGGGTGATGCGGCGGCTGGTGACCGGTGGCACCACGGGCTTTGCCGAAGCCTACATGGATGGCGACTGGACGACGCCGGATCTGGCAAGCCTGCTCGCCCTCTGTGCCGCCAACGAGCCGGCGCTGGGCGGACTCGTGCGCGCCTCCCGCTGGGCGCGGATGCGCGACCGCGTGTTCCATGCGACACGCGCCAACACCCGGCGCGGCAGCCGTCGCAACATCGCCTACCACTACGATCTCGGCAACGCCTTCTACGAGCGCTGGCTGGATCCGGGCATGACATATTCCGCGGCGATGTTCCCTGAGGCCGGGCTCACCCTGGAACAGGCCCAACTCGTGAAATACCGGCGGCTCGCGGACCAACTCGACCTGCATCCCGGTCATCGGGTGCTCGAAATCGGCTGCGGCTGGGGCGGCTTCGCCGAGGTGGCGGCGCGCGAGTACGGCTGCCACGTCACCGCGGTCACGCTGTCGCGCGAGCAGTTCGCCTACGCGCGTCGCCGCATGTCCGCCGCCGGCCTCGACCACCAGGTCGACGTCGTCTTTCGCGACTATCGGCAGATCGAGGGGACCTTCGACCGGATCGCGTCCATCGAGATGTTCGAAGCGGTCGGCGAACCGTACTGGTCCACCTTCTTCGACGTTGTCCGCGCGCGGCTGACCCCCGGCGGGCGTGCCGGGTTGCAGATCATCACCATCGATGACGACCGCTTCGAGCGCTACCGCAAGGGCGCCGACTTCATTCAGCGCTACATCTTTCCGGGTGGCATGCTGCCGTCACCGTCGGCGCTGACGCGCGCGATCGCCGGCTCGGGACTGCGCCTCGCCGGCTCCGAGACCTTCGGCCATGCATACGCGGAAACCCTTGCCCGCTGGGGCCGGCGCTTTCAGCGAGCCTGGCCGCAGATACGTCCGCTCGGTTTCGATGCGCGGTTCAAACGCATGTGGGAGTTCTACCTTGCCTACTGCGAGGCGGGCTTTCGGTCCGGGCCGCTCGACGTCGGTCAGTATCTCGTCGTTCGCGACTGACCGGCGCCCGTGACCGCCGAGGCTCCGCTCGCGCGCCGGCTGCTGGCGCTGTACGCCCTGCCGGCGTTCGTGCTCGCCCTGCCGACGGTCCCCGCCTATGTCTACCTTCCCAAATTCTACGCCGAGACCCTCGGCCTCGGACTGACCGCCACCGGGGCGGCACTGCTGATCGCCCGCCTGTTCGACGTTGTTACCGACCCGGCGGTCGGCATCGCCAGCGACCGGCTGAGATTTCGCATCGGCCGTCGCAAGCCGTGGATCGCCGTCGGGGCGGTGCTGGCCGGCACCGCCCTCGTCGCGCTGTTCCAGCCGCCGGAAGCGGTCTCGGTCGGCTATCTGATCGGCTGGGCCATGCTGCTCTACTTCGGCTGGACCCTCGTCGCCGTGCCGTACGCCGCGTGGGGCGCCGAGCTGTCCCGCGACTATCACGGGCGCACGCGCATCACCGCGGCCCGAGAGGCGGCGCAAATCTTCGGCATCCTTGTCGGCAGCGCCATGCCTGCGTTGCTGATCGAGCGCGGCGGCAGCGAGGCGGAAGCCCTCGGCTTCGTCGCCTGGCTCGCCGTCATCGTCGGCCTGCCGACCATCGCCGCGCTGCTGCTCCGCGTGCCGGAGGTGGCGGCGTCGACGCCGGCCGGCGCGGTGGCGTCCGGCTGGCGTCGCTATGGGGAGATCCTGCGCAACCGGCCGTTCCTCCGTTTGCTCGGCGCTTGGCTGATCAACGGGCTCGCCAACGGCATCCCGTCGGTGCTGTTCCTGCTCTACATGGCCTACGTGCTCCGCGCCGGCGCCGCCACCCAGGGGCTTTTGATCTTCACGTACTTCCTGGCGGGGGTTGCCGCCGTGCCACTTTGGCTGCGCTTGAGCCGCCGCTTCGGCAAGCACCGCACTTGGTGCTTCGCGATGATCGGTGCCTGCGCCGCCTTCGTCTGGGTGCCGCTGCTGGGACCGGGCGACGTCGCCGCGTTCTTCGTCATCTGCCTCGTCACCGGCATGGCGCTCGGCGCCGATCTGGCGCTGCCGCCGGCGATCCAGGCGGATGTCATCGACCTGGATGAACTGCGCTCGGGCGAGCAGCGGGCCGGACTGTTTTTCGCATTGTGGAGCATGGGGACGAAGCTGGCGATGGCCGCCGCCGTCGGCATCGCGTTTCCGGCCAT
>CAZBWP010000162.1:0-5897 GCA_964495295.1 uncultured Rhodospirillaceae bacterium
GCGTCGAGCAGGGACGCCTGGCCGGCGAGGACGTCCGGCGTCACCGGTTCGGGCACCAGCGGCAGATCGGTGGACAGCAGCCGCGCCGTCTGGTCCGGCCCTTCCTCCGGCTGCAGGGAGCAGGCGCAATAGACGACGATGCCGCCGGGCCGCACCATCCGCGCCGCCGCCGCGAGCAGGCTTGCTTGCAGCACCGCCAGGCTGGCGATGTCGTCGGGGGTGCGGTGCCAGGACACGTCCGGGTGGCGGCGGATGGTGCCGGTGGCGGAGCAGGGGGCATCGATGAGCACCGCGTCGACCGGCTCTGTTGGGCGCCACACGCGGGCATCGGCGGTGACGATCTCGGCGGCGAGGCGGAGGCGGTCAAGGTTGTCGCGAAGCCGCTTGAGCCGCTCCGGCGCGTGGTCGACGGCGGTCACCCGCGCCCCGGCGGCGGCGAGTTGCGCCGTCTTGCCGCCCGGCGCGGCGCACAGGTCGACGACGCGACGGCCGGCGATCGGGCCGAGCAGGCGCACCGGCAGCGCCGCGGCGGCATCCTGCACCCACCAGTCGCCGGCGGCATAGCCCGGCAATTCGGCGATCATCCCGGCGCCGGCGAGGCGCAGCGTGCCGCCCGGCAGCCGCAAGGCGCCGTGGCGTTCGATCAACGCAAGCTCGGTCGCCTCGGTGCCAGGCCCCAGCGTCAGATCCAGCGGCGGCTCCAGCAGATGCGCCGTGGCGATGGCGCGGGCGACCGCCGGACCGAAGGCCTGCTCCCACGACCGCCACAGCCAGTCGGGCGTGTTCAGTCGTGCCGCGTCCTGGCCGTCGGCGATCGCCCGGCCGTCGCGGCAGAGCCGGCGCAGCACGGCGTTGATCAGCCCGAGAAAGCGACCCTGGCGGCGGGCCCGGGCGAGGCGCACCGAGGTGTCGACGGCGGCATGGGCGGGCGTGCCGAGGAAGACGCCCTGGCAGACGCCGAGGCGCAGGATGGCGCGGACGACCGCAGCCTGATCGGGCAGCGGCCGCTCCAGGCAGGTGCCGATCAGGGCATCGATCTGCCCGAGGCGGCGCACCGTGGTGGCCAGCAGCAGCCGGGCGAACGCCCGATCGCGCGGCGCCAGTGTCGCATCGGCGAGGCGGCGGGCGAACGCCTCCTCCAGGGGCTGCCCGCGCCCCAGCACGTCGGCCAGGACATCGAGGGCGAGCGCCCGGGGGGTGACGGCCGGCGGCTCATCCGGTGGTCGCCGGCGTGTCGTCGCGCGGTCGGCCGGCGGGTGCGGCGGGGCGGTGGCCTTCAGCGATCAGCCCCAAGGCCCGTTGGGCCGCGACGGCCGCGACGGCCGGGAGCCGGGCACCGATCCGGCGGACGACGGCCCGGACCATGGCCCGGCATCGGGACCGGCATCGGGACCGGCATCTGGCCCGGCATCGGCACCGGCATCGGGACCATCGCCGCGCGCCGCCATCGCCCGCAGGCGGGCAACCCGGTCGGCCATCTTGGGATGGGTCGAGAACAGGCTGTCGACGGAGTGGGCGTGCAGCGGATTGACGATGAACATGTGGGCCGTCGCCGGATTCCGCTCGGCCGTCTGGTTGTCGATGCGCGTCGCCGCGGTGTGCAGGTTTTCCAAGGCCGAGGCGAGCCACAGCGGCTGGCCGCTGATCTCGGCGCCCACCCGGTCGGCTTCATACTCGCGCGCCCGGGAGATCGCCATCTGCACCAGCCCGGCCGCCATCGGCGCCAGGATCATGATCAAGAGCCCGCCGATCAGGCCCAGCGGGTTGCCCTGACGGTTGGAGCCGCCGAAAAAGAAGGCGAAGTTGGCCAGCATGCCGATGGCTCCGGCGATGGTGGCGGTGACGGTCATGGTCAGCGTATCGCGGTTCTTCACGTGCGCCAGTTCATGGGCCATGACGCCGGCGATCTCGTCCCGGCTGAGGTTGCGCAACAGGCCGGTGGTCGCCGCCACCGCCGCGTTCTCGGGGTTGCGGCCGGTGGCGAAGGCGTTGGGCTGCGGCATGTCGATGATGTAGACCCGCGGCATCGGCAGCCCGGCGCGCTGGGCCAGCTGCTGGACAAGGCCGTAGAACGCGGGCTCGCTGCGCGCGTCGACCTCGCGCGCGTTGTACATCCTGAGGACGATCTTGTCGGAGTTCCAGTAGGCGATGCCGTTCATGGCAATGGCGACCGCGAGGGCGATCATCATGCCGCCCGTGCCGCCGATCAGGAAGCCGATGGCGAGGAACAACGCGGTCATCGCGGCGAGCAGGACGCCGGTGCGAAACAGGTTCATGGCCGACCCGACTCCTCCGTCGGTAACTTGCGGCGCGTGATGCGCCCGCTATTTCAGTAGTCTCGACACCCCCGCCCCGCAAGGGCCGCAGACGGAGCATCCGGCGATGAGCGAGACCAGCCAGCCCAGCAAGACGACCTCGGCCGACGCCGGCAAGCCGGCGCCGGAACCGACGATGCCGGAGCCGACGACGCCGGAGCCGAGGACGCCGGCGCCCGCGGTGGCGGCGGATGACGCCGGCGCGAACGTCGCGGAAATCGGTGGTCCCCGCGGCCCCGAGCCGACGCGCTACGGCGACTGGGAGCGCAAGGGCCGCTGCGTCGACTTCTGAGCGGCTCGGGTCGGCCCGCAGCCGCTCAGGCGTTCCCCCGGCCGGGACCCGCGTCCGTCCGCTGGACCGGTGCCGCGGCCAGCGTCGCCGAGGCGGGCGGATCGGACATGGTCGTTGGCTGCGGCTGCGGGGCCGGAGGCACGGTCGCCGGCGCACGCCGCGACCCGGCCGGCACGCGGACGCGCAGATTGGCGGCCGGCGCGTCGCCGTGCTTGTCGACCCCGAAGTAGACGGTGTGGTGCGGGAACGGGATCTCGATCCCGAGCTCGTCGAAGCGGTTCTTCATCCGGCGGTTGAACTCGCGGCCGACGGCCCACTGGCGGATCGGCCGCGTCTTGATGCGTGCCTTGATGACCACCGCCGAATCGGCGAACGCGTCGACTCCGAGAATTTCGATGGGCTCGAGGATGGAGAACTTGAAGGCGACGTCCTCCTGCAGCTCCGCCCCCAGCTCGCGCAGCACCTGCATCACCTGGTCCACGTTCTCCCGGTAGGCGACGCCGACGTTCAGCAGATAGTAGGAGAAGTCCTTCGTCAGGTTCTTGATGCGGGTGACATCGCCGAACGGGATCGTGTGCAGCGTACCGGAGAGATCCCGCAGCTTGACCGTACGGTGCGAGATCGCCTCGACGACGCCTGCGTTGCCGCCGACGTCGACGACGTCGCCGACGACGAAGGTGTCTTCCATGAGGATGAAGAAGCCGCTGATCACGTCGCGCACCAGCGACTGGGCGCCGAAGCCGATGGCGATGCCGAAGACGCCGGCGCCGGCGATCAGCGGCGTGATGTCGATGCCCAGTTCGGAGAGAGTGATGAAGGTCGCCATGACGAACAGCAGCGCGACCGCGGCCTTGTAGGCCAGCGGCAACATCGTCCGCTCGCGGGCGCTGCGCTCGACGGTCTGTCCGGCCTCGTCGGTCGCAGTGAGGTAGCGCTCGATGGTGCGGCTCAGGGCCGCGAAAACGAGCATCGCGATGCCCAAGACGGTGAGGATCTTCACCAGGCTGGAAATGATGCGCTGGCCGGCATCGGATGCCAGCATGGCGCCGACGTCGACGCCCCAGACGGACAGCAGCGCCAGAATGGCGCCGGCAGAGACGAGGAGTGAGACGACCCATTCGACGATACCGAGGTAGCGCGGCGGTGTGCGGGCCTGCCCCGGCGCGGCGTCGCGGTCCTCCGGTCCGGCGACGGCGACCTCGATCAGATGGTTGACGGCGACCGATATGAGGCCCGCGACGACGATGATGACGACCGTCAGGACGGTGCCCTTGACCAGGAAGGCGAGGCTGCCGGAGACGCCGAAGGCCGAGACCAGGTAGACGGCGATGACATAGGCAATCGCCAGGAGGTGCCAGACCTCGGCAAGCCGTCGCCGCAGGATCGGCCAGACCTCGAACGTGGTCGGCAGGGTGGACTGGGGGCCACGCATCCATGCCGCCAGGGGCGCGCGATACTGGATGATCATGAGCACCAGCATCACCACGATGACCAGGCTGAGCAGGTCCATCAGGAGCAGGTAGAAGCCGCGCGGCAGCCCCAGCAGCAGCGCAGCCTGCAGGCCGAAATAGCCGAAAACGCCGACGTTGGTCAGCCGCCGCGACCAACGCAGCAGCCCGCTGGCGATGGTGTCCGACATGCCATGAAGGCGCAGCGCCGGCGCCCGCGACGCCAAGAGCAGGTCCATGACCAACAGGATCAGCCGCGCCAACACGTTGGCGTTGACCAGCGCGATTGCGACCAGGCGGGTCACCACCTTCGGCTCGGTCAACGGCAGCACGATGTTGGCAGAGGCGGCGAACGCCAGGATTGGCACCAAGTTGATGACCGTCAGCACGACCAGGTAACCCAGGCGGCTGGCCCAGCCGGCCGGTTGTCGAGCCTCCAGTCGCCTGCGGGGGCCCGACAGGAGGGCGCGTACTCCCCAGTCGACGGCGAAGGCGACGCCGAGCACGATGGCCAGCTTGACGATGACCTCGAGCCAGCGGGCCCGTTTTCGTGGGTTGGTGACCTCGTCGACGACGGTGTCGATATGGCTCGGAACGTTGGCGAAGAAGGCCGCCGTGTCGATGACCCACTGGCTCGCCTGATCCACCTTTTCGGTGATCACGCTGAGCAGTTGTGCCAGGGCCGGCTGGGCGTCGTCCGCGTCGGCCGCCTGTTGGGCGGCGATCAGGTCCTTCAGCGTGGCGACGAACTTGGCCCGCTCGGCGTCGTCCTCGAGGGTCTTGACCAGGGCTTCCAGATCGACGCCGGTGGGCGCGCTGCCCGCGGCCGGCGCTGCGTCCGCTTGGGCCGCGGCCGGCGCCGTGTCCGTTTGGGCTGCGGCCGGAACGGCCGCTTCTGTTTGGGCTGCGGCCGGAACGGCCGTGTCCGTTTGGGCTGCGGCCGGAACGGCCGCCGCCAGGACGACCCAGACCAGCAGCCAGGCCGCGACACAGGTGCGCCAGGTCGCTGCGTGAATCGGTCGTGCCATGGAAACCCTCGGTCTGGTCAAAGCGTGAGGACCGGCGAACGCTCAATCCTGCCGGTGGCGGCGGCGGCGGCGTCCAGCATCCAGTGTTCCGGCAATCGAGGCGCCCATACTGAGCGTTACGGCTCCGGATGCAAGGGGCACGACGGCCGGCGGCCGCATCGAGGCGGTCCCTCCCGCCGGTCACGGCGTCGCCCAAGCCATCCGATGGCCGGGGGTCGGGATGCAGATCGTGTTGTTCAGCCGCTTGTCTTGGATGTAATCTTTCGTTTGAGGCCAGTTTGGCGTAGCAAGTCCCATCCAGGGGACCCGCGCGGGGCGGTTCGCCCGCTCGCCAATGACACACCAAGGAGCAGAAAGCCATGGGCAGCGCATCCCTCACCGCGATCGCCCTCGAGCGCCTGCGGACCCTGTTCCGGCGGCCGGCCGGGGTCAACGTCGACAGCCTGCTGGCGGGGAGGCGCGCCTTCACGATCCTCGTCGCCGACCTCGCCGGCGACGACGAGGCCGCCGCGCGGACCGATCACCTGGCCCGCATGCTCGCCGGCCGCGACGGGACCGCGGTCGAGCGCATCTTTCGGCGGGTCGCCGACGTGTACAACGACGAAGCCGTCGACGACCTGGCGACGGTGCTGCGATCTGGCCGCCGCATTGTCCGCGAAGCCGACGCCGATGTCCTGGTGCACGGCTGGGTCGACCGTGATCGGGACACGATCCATCTGCGCGTCCTGTCGGCCGCGCTGGCGCCGCGCGGCGACGTGTTGGCCTACCGCTCGGTCGGCGACAACCTGATCCTGCCCGCGGATTTCGGCCACGC
>CAZBWP010000163.1:0-5843 GCA_964495295.1 uncultured Rhodospirillaceae bacterium
GCCGACATGGCGCGGGCGGCGGCGTCCGGGTCGAGGGCGCGGACCGCCTCATACTGGCTCAGGAACACGCTGCCCTCGAAATGCTGGAAGAAATCCGAGCGCTTCAGCCGATCCATCACCGGGCCCTTGACCTCGGAGAGATGGAAGGTGACGCCGGCCACCTTCAGCCGGTCGATGATCGCCTCCAGGCTCTCCAGGGCGCTCGAGTCGATCAGGTTGACCGCCGGACACATGAGAACCACGTGCTCAAGCTCTGGCCGCTCGGCGACGAAGCCGAGCATGTGGTCCTCCAGGAACCGCGCGTTGGCGAAATAGAGGCTTTCGTCGACGCGCACCGTCAGCAGTTTCGGGCTGGTGACCACGGCGTGGCGGAGGACATTGCGGAAATGCTCGGTGCCCGGCACCTGGCCGACGATCGCCATGTGCGGGCGGCTGGTGCGCCACAGGTAGAGGGCCAGCGAAAGCGCGACACCGGTGACCACGCCGGCCTCGACGCCGACGGCGAGCACGACGACGATGGTCGCCGCCATCGCCGCGAAGTCGGCCTTGGAGTAGGTCCAGGTCCGGCGCAGCGCCCTCAGGTCGACCAGCGACAGCACCGCGACGATGATCGTCGCCGCCAGCACCGCCTTCGGCAGGTCGAAGAACAGGTGCGTCAGGAACAGCGCCGTCAGGGCGATGCCGGCGGCGGTGAACACGCCGGCGAGCGGTGTCGCCGCGCCGGCATCGAAGTTGACCACCGAGCGGGAGAAGCCGCCGGAAACGGGAAAGCCGCCGCTCACCGCCGCGGCCACATTGGCGGCGCCGAGGCCGACCAACTCCTGGTCGGGATCGATGCGCTGGCGTTTTCTCGCGGCCAGCGACTGCGCCACAGAGACCGATTCGACGAAGCCGATGACGCTGATCAGCACCGCCGCCGGCAGCAGGGCAACCCACAGCTCGGCGTCCAAGGGCGGCAGCGTCAGCGGCGGCAGTCCTGGCGGGATGGCGCCGACGATGCCGACGCCCTGGTCGGCGAGGCCGAGTCCGCCCACCGCCGCGGTGGAGACGATGACGGCGGCGACCGGCCCGGCCTTGGTGAGCATGTCGGCGAGGCGCGCGCCCACTCCCAACCGCTGCAGCAGCGGCTTCAGGCCGGTGCGCACGGCGAACAGGAACGCCACGGTGAGCCCGCCGACGATCATCGTCGGTCCGTTGGCGGCGGCGGCCTGGTCGACGAGCGCGCCGGCGATCTCCACCAGGGTGTGGCCGTCGGCCGGGACGCCGAGGATGTGCTTGAGCTGGCTCGCGGCAATCAGGATGCCCGATGCGGTGATGAAGCCCGAGATCACCGGATGGCTCAGCAGATTGGCGAGGAAGCCGAGGCGGGCGAGCCCCATGACCATCAGGAACAGCCCGGAGAGCAGGGCGAGGGCGATCGCCGCCGTCAGGTAGTCCGGGCTGCCGGGGGTGGCGATCTGGCCGACCGCGGCGGCGGTCATCAGCGAGACCACGGCGACCGGGCCGACGGCCAGCGTCCGGCTGGTGCCGAAGATGGCATAGCCGACCAGCGGCAGGATCGAGGCATACAGACCGACCTGGGGCGGCAGGCCGGCAAGCAGCGCATAGGCGAGGCTCTGGGGAATCAACATGATGGTGACGATCACGGCGGCAAGCAGATCGTCGGCGAGCGTCGCGCGATCGTACTGCCGGCCCCACGCCAGCGCCGGAATGTAGCGCGCCAGTCGGTGCATGGTCTGATCCCCCGAACCGCCGCGACGCCGGCGGCTCAGAGCACGTCCAGCGGGATCTTCAGGTAGCGGATGCCGTTGTCTTCGGGCGGCGGCAGCGCGCCGGCGCGCATGTTGACCTGCACCGACGGCAGGATCAGGCGCGGCATCCGCAGCGTCTTGTCGCGCTGGGTGCGCATCTCGACGAAGGCATCCTCCGACACCCCCTGATGCACGTGGATGTTGCCGCGGCGTTGGTCGCCGACCGTCGTCTCCCACGCATACGTCTCGCGGCCGGGCGCCTTGTAATCGTGGCAGAGGAACAGCCGCGTCGCCTCGGGCCAGCCGAGGATCTTCTGGATCGAGCGATAGAGCTGGCGGGCATCACCACCGGGAAAGTCGCAGCGGGCGCTGCCGTAGTCGGGCATGAACAGCGTGTCGCCGACGAAGGCGGCATCGCCGATCCGGTAGACCATGCAGGCCGGCGTGTGGCCGGGGGCGTGCATCGCCGACGCCGTCAGCCCGCCCACCTGGAAGGTCTCGCCGTCCTGCATCAGGTGGTCGAACTGGCTGCCGTCGACGGCGAAGCCCGGCTCGGCGTTGAACAGCGTCTTGAACGTCTGCTGCACCATCGTGATGTTGAAACCGATCGCGGTGCGTCCGCCCAGCGCCGTCTTGAGGTACGGCGCGGCGGTCAGGTGGTCGGCGTGGACATGGGTCTCGAGGATCCACTGGACGGTGAGCCCCTGCTCGCGGACGTAAGCGATGATCGCGTCCGCCGATGTCGTGCTGGTCCGTCCCGACGCGGGTTCATAGTCGAGCACCGAGTCGACGATGGCAGCCGCGCGGGTGGCCGGATCGCTGACCACGTAGCTGACGGTGAACGTCGGCTCGTCGAAGAACGCCTGGATGTCCGGCCCGGCCGACGTGGCGGGCACCGCTTGGTGATGGGTCTCCGCGGCGGTCATGCGCATCCTCCCCGTGGTCAGGTCGACGACGGGGCGGCCCGGCGGCCGGAGCCGACGAGGCCGCGGTCGCCGAGCCAGCGGGCAAGGATCATGCCCACCGCCATGGCGGCGACGAAGACGACGGTCTCGCGCAAGCCCAGCGCCAGGCCGGCGATCGCCGGACCGGGACAGAAGCCGGCGAGCCCCCAGCCGGCGCCGAACAGCACGGCGCCACCGATCAGCCGGGCGTCCAGATCGGTGCGGGTCGGCACCGAGAACGTCGCCTCGAACAGCGGCCGGTCGCGCCGGAAGACGAGCCGGTAGCCGACGAAGGTGACGATGACGGCACCGCCCATGACGAAGGCGAGGCTCGGATCCCAGGCGCCGGCCACATCCAGGAACGCCTGCACCTTGGCCGGGTTGATCATCTCGGAGACGACGAAGCCGAGGCCGAACAGGGCGCCGGCGACGAGCCCGGCGAGCGCGCGCAGCATGGCGTCAGCCTCCCAGCCCGTGACGCACGACGAAGACGACGATGCCGGCGGTCAGCATGAAGGTGAGCACGGCTGCGAGCGAGCGCGGCGAGAAGCGGGCGAGGCCGCACACCCCGTGGCCGCTGGTGCAGCCGTTGCCGATGGTGGTGCCGAAGCCGACCAGCAGCCCGGCCGCCACCATCAGCGGCAGCCCACCGGCAAACGTCACGGTCGGCGTGACGCCCATCACCAGCATCGGCGCCAGCACGCCGACGACGAGGCCAACGACGAAGGCGAGCCGCCAGCCCCAATCGTTCGCCGGGCGTGGTGGCAACAGGCTGCCGGCGATGCCGCTGATCCCGGCGATGCGGCCGTTGGCGGCCATCAGCGCGACGGCGCCGAGGCCGATGAGCACGCCGCCGACGGTGGCGGCGACAGGGGTGAACGTCGTCATCTGGAAAAGCCCCCTCGGTCTCGTCCCGGGCGCCGGCCGCTTTCGTCCGAGCGTCGACGCCAACAATATTCGATACCTCTAATATACAGGCGCGTGCAAAAGCGTCAAACGAAAAGTGCGCGCCGCCGTTCCGGTCAGGCGCGGAGGAAGGGCTGGGCGAGCAGCCGCAGCAGGCCGCGATCCCCGGGACGGCGGAACATCTCGAGGCCGATGGTCATACGGTCGTGGCCGTCGCGCGGCTGGGCGCGATACGTGGCGAACAGGTGAT
Source organism: uncultured Rhodospirillaceae bacterium (assembly GCA_964495295.1). Lineage (GTDB taxonomy): Bacteria > Pseudomonadota > Alphaproteobacteria > Rhodospirillales > Defluviicoccaceae > CAZBWP01. Next base: position 3,852 of record CAZBWP010000163.1, read on the forward strand.
CCCAGATCGACAGGTTGAAGCCATAGTTGCTGTTGGTCTCGTCACGGTGCACCGAGTGGTGGACACGGTGCATGTCCGGCGTCACCACCACCATGCGGAGCGCCCGATCGAGCCTGGCGGGCAGCCGGACGTTGCCGTGATTGAACATGGCCATGCCGTTCAGGATCACCTCGAACAGCACCACGGCTACCGCCGGCGCGCCCAGCGCGATCACCACCGCCATCTTGATCAGCATGGACAGCGCGATCTCGAGCGGGTGGAAGCGCAACGCCGTCGTCACGTCGAAATCCACGTCGCTGTGATGCATGCGGTGCAACCGCCAGAGGATCGGCACCCGGTGGAACATCACGTGCTGCGCCCAGATGACGAGATCGAGCAGCACCATCGAGACGACGACGGCGACCCAGGCCGGCACCTCGACGCTGTTGAACAGCCCCCAGCCGCGCTCGGCGGCGATCACCGCCGTGCCGACGGCGACGACGGGAAAGGCGAGGCGCAGCAGCGCGGCGTCGACCAGGACGATGCCGAGGTTGGCGGGCCAGCGGCTGATCCGGGCGACCCCGAGCCGCCGCCGCGGCGCCGACGCCTCCCAGGCGATCATGGCGACCAGCACGGCGGCAAAGGCGGCGAGGCGAACCAGCGGTTCGTGGGCCAGGATCAGGTGCGACACGGTGATGCGGTTTCGGCCATGGATCTCACGCCCTCACAGGTGTCATTGCCGGCGTCGGCGATCAACCCCAGCCGCGCGGCGCGGCTTTACAGACCAGCCGCCGCGCGGCTTTACAGGGCGTTGACGGCCCTGTAACGTTTTCGCACCTGCAACACGACCAGTCCGCGGGTCGCCGCGTCCGATGCCCGAAGGCCCTCTCGCCTATTACCGTGCCCGCCTCGCCGCGGGCGACATCCGCCCCGACCCCGGCCAGGCCCTCGCCGCCGAGAAACTGGAGAGTCTGCACCGGGCGCTGATCGGCTACGAGCCCTACAGTGGCGGCAGCGGCTGGAAGGCGCGTTTCGGCCTCGCCCGCCGCCGTGGCGAGCCGCCCCAGGGCCTGTATCTCTACGGCGGCGTCGGCCGCGGCAAGTCCATGCTGATGGACCTGTTCTTCCGGTCCGCCCCGGTGGCGCGCAAGCGGCGGGTGCACTTTCACGCGTTCATGCAGGAGATCCAGGGCGAGTTCAAACAACTGCGCGACCGCTTCGCCCGGGGCGGCCGGCAGCGCGGGCGCAACGACGACGCGGACGACGTGGTCGCCGAGGTGGCGCGACGCATCGCCGCCGATGCCTGGCTGCTCTGCTTCGATGAGTTCCACGTCACCGACATCGCCGATGCGATGATCCTCGGCCGGCTGTTCCAGGCGTTTTTCGAATATGGCGTGGTCATCGTCGCCACCTCCAACCGGCCGCCCTGCGATCTCTACAAGGACGGCCTGCAGCGCGACCGCTTCCTGCCGTTCATCGCGCTCATCGAACGGCGGCTCGACGTGCTGCAACTGGATTCCGGCGTCGACTATCGGCTGGAGACCATGCGGACCATGGACGTCTACCTGACGCCGGTGGGAGCGGCGACGGAGGCCCGCCTCGATGCCTATTTCAGGCAGCTGACCCGGGGCGCCGACGCCGGCCCCGATACCCTCCAGGTGCTCGGCCGCAAGCTCACCATCCGCCAGGCGTCGGACGACATCGCCTACAGCGCCTTCGCCGACCTCTGTGAGCAGCCGCTGGGGCCGGCCGACTACCTGGCCATCGCCGGCAAGTACGACGTGCTGCTGCTCGCCGGCATCCCGCGCTTGTCGCCGGAGAAGCGCAACGAGGCGAAGCGCTTCGTCACCCTGGTGGACGCCCTCTACGAGCACCGGGTGAAGCTGATCTGCTCGGCCGACGCGCCGGCCGACGCCCTCTACCCCAGGGGCGACGGCGCCTTCGAGTTCGAACGCACCGCCTCCCGCCTGCACGAGATGGCCTCGGAAGCCTACATCGGCACCGCCCACCTCG
>CAZBWP010000164.1:0-5832 GCA_964495295.1 uncultured Rhodospirillaceae bacterium
CGAGGTGCCGCCGCGACCGGTCACCCGGACGGCGGAGGAGCGCCAGAGCCTGCAGACGGCGCTGGTCGCCGACCAGTTGGAACGCCGGTATTCCGACGAGACGATCCCGTTGCAGGGGCCGAGCGACGGCTCTCCCGCGACGACCATGCCGTCGGCCCCGCCGCCGCCGCCGATGTTGTCATCACCACCGGGGGCGGCCGTTCCGGAGACGCCGACACCGCCCGTGCCCACCGCCGAGTCCGCTCCACTGCCGCCGTTGGACGCGCCGATGTCGCCCGACGTGCCTGCGATGCCGCCGGTGGATGCGGCGTTGCCGCCGGACGCAGTCCCGGCGCCGCCGCCGGTGCCGAGCGAGTCCTATCTGCCGTTGCCGCCGCTGCCCACCGAGTCCTATCTGCCACCGGTGCCGGACGGGCCGACGGAGCCGATCGACGCGCCGCCGGCCTACACGCCGCCCGAGTATTCATCGCCGGGGGATTCGCCGCCGGGGGATTCGTCGCCGGGGGATTCGTCGCCCTCGAGCGTCGAAAGCGGCGTCGCGCCGTCGACCACGGTCACGCCGGACCAGGTCGGCGCCCCCGTCCAACCGCAGCCGACCTCAGTCCAGTCCGCCTTCCAGGCGGCCTTGCGCCAACAGGAGGTTCCCGTGGCGCCACCCGCCGAACCGCTGCGCCCGATGGCGCCCGCTGCGGCGGTGCCGGGCTGGGGCGGCTCCGCCGGTGCGGCGGGCCGAACCGTCGGCCGCGGCCCGGGCGGCGAGCGCATCATCTCCTATTCCCCGAGCGGCCCCGCTGGCCAAGCTCCGGGCACCGCGTACGGTACCGCCGCGTACGGCGGCGCCTACGGTACGGCCGGCACGGGGGAGCCGATCGCGACCATCCAGTTCGCCAGCGGCTCGTCCGCCCTGAGCGGCGGCGATCGCGCCATCCTCCGCGAAGTGGCGCGGGTCTGGAACAGGCAGGGCGGGACTGTCCAAGTGGTCGGCCATGCCAGCGCCGATGCCGCGTCGACGGATCCAGGGCGCAGCGCGGCGATCAACCAACAGGTCTCGGAACAACGCGCCTGGACCGTCGCCGAAGCGCTGGCCGCGTATGGCGTGCCCCGCGACCGAATCGTCGCGACAGGTGCCGGAGCGTCGCTGCCGCGGTATCTCGAAACCCGGCCGACCGGCGAAGCCGGCAACCGGCGCGTTGAAATCCTGTTCGTTCGTTAATCACGACAGTGTCATAATCCGCTGCCAGGGCTTCGACGCCGTCGGACTCGCTCCGTCCATGGGGCGAGCCGAACGCCGCCATCCCTGATGCTTTGATCCCGGCGCACGGGTGGTGCGATGCCGACCGATGCGGCCCTCGCGTCAGGTCGGTGGCTCCGTCGGGGGTCGCGGACTTCCCCCGACCGCCGGGATCCGTTAAACGCTGCACACACTGCGATGGCCCCCGCGGGGCCGACACGAGGAAAGACCATGGATCCACAGTTCCACGCCATTCGCCGCCTGCCGCCCTACGTGTTTGCCGAGGTCAACGCGATGAAGGCGCGCGCCCGAGCCGCCGGCGACGACATCATCGATTTCGGCATGGGGAATCCGGACTTTCCGACGCCGCCGCACATCGTCGCCAAGCTGGCCGAGGCGGTGCAGGACCCGCGCACCCACCGCTATTCGGAGTCGCGCGGCATCAAGGGGCTGCGCCGCGCCGTCGCCGGCTACTATGAACGGCGCTGGAACGTCAGCCTGGACCCGGAGACCGAGGCCGTCGTCACCATCGGCTCGAAAGAGGGCCTCGCCAACCTGGCCAACGCCATCACCAGTCCGGGCGACATCATCCTGTCGCCCAACCCCAGCTATCCGATCCACCAGTTCGGCTTCATCATCGCCGGCGCCGCCGTGCGCAACATCCCGATCACGCCGGACGCCGACCTGCTGTCGGCGCTCGATCGCGCCATCAAGCACAGCGTGCCGAAACCGATCGCGGTCCTGCTCAACTACCCGAACAACCCGACGGCGGCGATCGCCAGTCTGGATTTCTTCCGCGAGGTCGTCGACTTCTGCCGCAAGCGGGAGATCTATGCGCTCTCGGATATCGCTTACGCGGAGATCTATTTCGACTGCGAGCCGCCGCCGTCGATCCTGCAGGTTCCGGGCGCCAAGGACGTGGCCATCGAGTTCTCCTCCATGTCCAAGACCTACTCCATGCCGGGCTGGCGGATCGGCTTCGCCTGCGGCAACAAGGTGCTGTGCGCCGCGCTGGCGCGGGTCAAGTCCTACGTGGACTATGGCGCCTTCACGCCGATCCAGGTGGCGGCGACCGCCGCCCTCAACGGCCCGCAGGACTGCGTGGCCGAAGCCCGCGAGCGGTATCGCGCCCGGCGCGACGTGCTGATCGAAGGGCTGGCCGCCGCCGGCTGGGACGTGCCCTCGCCACCGGCCACCATGTTCGCCTGGGCGCCGATCCCGCCGGCCTTCGCGGATCTCGGCTCGCTGGAGTTCTCCAAGCTGCTGCTGAGCGAAGCCAAGGTCGCGGTCGCGCCGGGCATCGGCTTCGGCGAGCATGGTGACAGCCACGTCCGCTTCGCCCTGGTCGAGAACACCCAACGCATCCGCCAGGCCGTGCGCAACATCCGCGCCTTCTTCAAGCGCAGCCACAACGTGGTTGAGCCGGCGGGCGCGGAGCATACCCTGGTCGTCTGAGGCGAGCGGCGAGGCCACATGAGCACACCCCTTCGCGTCGCCGTTGCCGGTCTCGGCACGGTCGGCAGCGGCGTCGTCAAGGTCCTCCAGGCCAACGCCGCGCTGCTCGCCCTCCGGACCGGCCGGCCGATCGTGCTGACCGACGTCGCCGACCCGGACCGCCGCGACCGCGGCTTTCCGGTGGACGCCTATACCTGGTGGGACGACGCGCTGGCCATGTGCACGGCGGCGGACGTCGACGTGGTCGTCGAACTCATCGGCGGCGCCGAGGGCGTCGCCCGCCGGGTCGTCGAGACGGCGATCGGGCGCGGCCGCCACGTGGTCACCGCCAACAAGGCGCTGATCGCCCACCACGGCACGGCGCTGGCGACCGCGGCCGAGGCCGCCGGCGTGACGCTCGCCTGCGAGGCGGCGGTGGCCGGCGGCATCCCGATCATCAAGTGCCTGCGCGAAGGGCTGGTGGCCAACGTCAGCGGCCGGGTCTTCGGCATCCTCAACGGCACCTGCAACTACATCCTCACCACCATGCAGCAGACCGGCCGCGAGTTCACCGACGTGCTCGCCGAGGCGCAGGCGCTGGGCTATGCCGAGGCCGATCCCAGCTTCGACGTGGACGGCGTCGACACGGCGCACAAGCTCGCCATCCTGGCGAGCGTCGCCTTCGGCTGCACCGTCGACTTCGAGGCCGTGAGCATCGAAGGGATCCGCCATGTCAGCGCCCTGGACATCGCCTTCGCCGAGGAACTGGGCTATCGCATCAAGCTGCTCGGCATCGCCACGCTGACCCCGGACGGTGTCGAGCGGCGCGTGCACCCCTGCATGGTGCCGCTGGCGTCTCCCATCGCCAACGTCAACGGGGTGTTCAACGCGGTGGTCGCCGACGGCGACTTCGTCGATACCATCGTGCAGGAGGGGCGGGGCGCCGGCGAACGGCCGACCGCCTCGGCCGTGGTCGCCGACATCGCCGACATCGCCCGCGGTCTTTCCGTGCCGACGTTCGGCGTGCCGGCGACGGCGCTGAAGCGGCTGCCGGCGCTGTCCATGGACCGGCACAAGGGGGCCTTTTACGTGCGGCTGATGGTGCTCGACCGGCCGGGCGTGTTCGCCGACGTGGCGGCGATACTGCGCGACCACGCGGTCTCCATGGAAGCGGTGCTGCAGCGCGGACGCGCCCCCGACGAACCGGTGCCGGTGGTGATGACGACGCACGAGACCGCCGAGGCGGCGATGCGCGCCTCGCTCGCCGCCATCGCCGCGCTCGATGCCTGCGTCGAGCCGCCGCGGCTGATTCGCATCGAGCCGGTGTGAGCCCCCGGGCGGTGGCGCTCGGAGACGGCCGCATGTTGCACTGATATCGCTCAGGGAATCCGGTGTGAGCGCCGGTTGCCTTGCGGTCGGCCGCGGCCGTCGGCTATCGCTGTGCAGGCGAACTGCCTTCGCATGCCTCGGAGGAAACGAAACACGGTGCCGCCCGCTTCGTCCCTCGCCATCGCTCCCCGAACCGCCGCCGCTGCCGTCTCAGCCGCCGTCGCCGTCGATGCGACGTTCGTCAGCCGGTCGGTGAGCGGCCGCGCCTGGACGGTCGCCGAGGTGGACGAGCGGCACGCCTTCGCCCTGGCGCAACGGCTCGGCCTGCCGGTGGCGGCGGCCCGGGCGCTGGCCGCCCGCGGCCTCGACGGCGCCGCCGCCGAGAGCTTCCTCGCGCCGACCCTGCGCGCCTCCCTGCCCGATCCCAGCAGCCTCGCCGACATGGACGCCGCCGCCGACCGGCTCGCCCGCGCCATCGAGCGCGACGAGGCGATCGCCATCTTCGCCGACTACGACGTGGACGGCGCCACCGCGGCGGCGGTGCTCGGCCGCTTTCTCAGGATGATCGGCCGGCGCTTCCGGCTCTACGTGCCCGACCGGCTGGTGGAGGGCTACGGGCCGACGCCGGACGCCATGCGGCGCCTGGCCGATGAGGGTGCCCGCATCGTCGTCACCGTCGACTGCGGCACCACGGCGCACGCCGCCCTGGACGCCGCCGCCGCCGCCGGGATGGAGGTGATCGTCGTCGACCACCACGCCCCCGACGCCGAGCTGCCCAGGGCGGCGGCGCTGATCAACCCGAAGCGCGCCGACGACCGGAGCGGGCAGGGGCACCTGGCGGCGGTCGGCGTCAGTTTCCTGCTCGTCGTCGCCGTCAACCGGCTGCTCCGGGCGCGCGGCTTCTATGCCGCCGGCGGCGAGCCGGACCTGCGCGCGCTTCTCGACGTGGTGGCGCTGGGGACCATCTGCGACTGCGTGCCGCTGATCGGCGTCAACCGGGCGCTGGTGGTGCAGGGGCTGAAGGTGATGGGCGGCTGGCAGAACGCCGGCCTGAAGGCACTGGCCGATCTGGCCGGCCTTACCGGCGCGCCGGCGGCCGACGACGCGGCGTTCGGCCTCGGCCCGCGCATCAACGCCGGCGGCCGGGTCGGCGAGGCCGGGCTGGGGGCGCGGCTGCTGGTCACCGAGGACGCGGCGACGGCGGCGGAGTTCGCCGAGCGGCTGGAACGCGCCAACCGGGCGCGGCGGAAGATCGAGGCCGCCGTGCACGACCAGGCCATGGTGCTGGCGGAAGCCGCGGGCGCGGCGCCCTTGGTGTTCGTCGCCGGCGACGGCTGGCATCCGGGCGTCGTCGGCATCGTCGCCAGCCGGCTGGTGGAGCGCTTCCGCCGACCGGCCTGCGTCGTGGCGCTCGGCAACGGCAATGGCAATGGCGGCGGGACTGGCAACGGGACTGGCGGCGTCGGCTCCGGCCGCTCGGTCGCGGGCTTCGACCTTGGGGCCGCGGTGCTCGCCGCCCGCGAGGCCGGGCTGGTGACGCGCGGCGGCGGCCACGCCATGGCTGCCGGCTTCGCCGTCGACCGGGCGCGGCTGGACGCGCTCGCGGCGTTCCTCGGCGAGCGGCTGACGGCGGCGCGGGACAGGCCGGCGCCGGCGCTCAACCTGGACGGCGTGGTGCGCACCAGCGGCGACGCGGCGGCGCTGGCCGATGGCGTCCAGCGCCTTGGGCCCTTCGGCAACGGCAACCCGGAGCCGGTGTTCGCGCTCGCCCACGTGCGCGTCGCCCAGGCCAGCAGCCTGCGCGGCGAGCATGTGCGGGTGAGCCTGGAGGACGGCTC
>CAZBWP010000165.1:0-5790 GCA_964495295.1 uncultured Rhodospirillaceae bacterium
CCCGGCCCCAGCTCGATCAGCGCCACCGGCGCGGGCGCGCCCATGCCCTGCCAGACGACGCCGCACCACAGCCCGATCAGTTCGCCGAACACTTGCGAGATTTCCGGCGCGGTGACGAAATCGCCGGCCGCGCCGAACGGCTCGCGGGTGGTGTAGTAGCCGTGCTCCGGATCGCCGAGCGCCAGCGCCATGTAGTCGGCGACGGAGATCGGACCCTCGCGCCGGATCCGCTCGGCGATCCGACGGGCGAGCGGCGTCGGCGTCACCGCCGGTGCCTCAGGCGCGGCGCGGTCGGGCGCGGAGAATGAGCCAGAAGCCGAGCGCCAGCATCGGCACCGACAGCCATTGCGCCCAGGTGGTCCCGAGGATCAGGTAGGGGATCCCCGGATCGGGTTCGCGGAACTGCTCGGCGAACGCCCGCGCCAGGCCGTAGCCGATGAGAAACACGCCGGAGAGCAGGCCCGCACGCTCCCGGAGCGCCGGCCGCCGCCACACCAGGTAGAGCACGACGATGAGCACGAGACCTTCCAGTCCCGCCTGGTAGAGCTGGCTCGGATGGCGCGGGTCCGGCCCGCCGCGCGGAAACACCATGGCCCACGGCACGTCGGTCACCCGGCCGAACAGCTCGCCATTGATGAAGTTGGCGATCCGGCCGAGGAACAGCCCGATGGGGGCGGCGCAGGCGATGCAGTCGGCGAACGACAACAGCGGGATCCGGCGGACCCGGCAGAACACGAGCATCGCCACGGCGACGCCGAGCAGCCCGCCGTGGAAGGCCATGCCGCCCTGCCAGACCTGCAGGATCGCCAGCGGATTCTCCAGGTAGTACGGACCGCGAAACACGCTGTAGAGGATGATGAAGCCGAGCCGCCCGCCGAGCACCACGCCGAGCGTCGCCCACAACAGGAAATCGTCGACGTCGCGCGCGTCGCAAACGCGCGGCGGCCCGGCGGCCAGGCGCCGCACATAGCGCCAGCCGAGCAGCAGCCCGGCGATGTAGGCGAGGGCGTACCAGCGGATCGCCACCGGCCCGATCTCGATCAGCACCGGATCGATCACCGGAAAGGGAAGGGTGAAGAGCACCGGTCGGCGCCTCCTGGTGGATCGGCTCGACCGGCGACGGGTCCGTATCCGCCGGCCGAGACGAACGTCTAGCGGAAGGGGTCGGGCGTATCCAGGAACCCGGTGACGTAGCGCGCCACGCCGTCCTCCAGCGCGGTGAAGGGTCGCGTGTAGCCGATGGCGCGCAGCCGGTCCAGGGAGGCTTCCGTGAAATATTGGTACTGATCGCGGATCGCGTCGGGCATCGGCACATAATCGATGTCGGGGTCGCGGCCGAGGGCGCGGAAGATGGCGCCGACCAGGTCGGCGAACGTCCGCGCGGTGCCGGTGCCGCAGTTGAACAGCCCGGAGACGTCGGGCCTTTCCAGCAGCCACAGGATCAGGTCGGCGCAGTCGTCGACCCAGACGAAATCCCGCCGCTGGCCGCCGTGTGCGTAGTCGGGGCGATGCGACTGGAACAGGCGGACCGTCCGCCCCGCCCGCGCGTCCGGAAAAAACTTGGCGACAACGCTGGCCTGCTCGCCCTTGTGGAACTCGTTCGGCCCATAGACATTGAAGAACTTGAGGCCGACCCACTGCGGCGGCCGCGGGCCGCCGGCCAACACCTGCGCGATCGCCCAACGGTCGAACAGGTGCTTGCTCCAGCCATAGAGGTTCAGCGGCCTGAGCCGGGCGAGCGCCGCCGGCGCGGCGTCGTCGTCGAAGCCCTGCGCGCCGTCGCCGTAGGTGGCCGCCGAGGACGCATAGATCAGCGGCACGCCGTGGTCGGCGCACCACGACCACAGCCGCATCGACAGCCGGACGTTGACCTCGACCGTCAGGTCGGCGTCGGTCTCGGTGGTCGCGGTGATGGCGCCCATGTGGATCACCGCTCGCACGGTGTCGCGCGCGCCATCGAGGCACGCAAACAGGCGGTCCGGCGGGACCACGTCGGCAAGCCCGCGCTTGGCGATGTTGCGCCACTTGCCGCCCGCGCGCAGCCGGTCGCAGACCACCAGCGGCCCATCGCCCCGCGCCTCCAGCGCCGCGACGATGTTCGAGCCGATGAAGCCGGCGCCGCCCGTGATCACGATCATGGCCGCCCTTATAGGACCCGCCCCGTGGCCGCTGCAAGCGCACCCGGTTGCGACGTCGGGGCGCTGACCCCATACTCTGACGCGGTGTTGCGCGCGAACGGGAACCACGACCATGCAGACCAGCAATCGAGTGCTCGACGATGTTGCCCGGATCGCCGGCGGGGCCGTCTCGGCAATGGCCGCGGTCAAGCAGGAGGTCGATGCCCTCGTGCGCCAGCGGGTTGAGCGTCTGGCCGGCGATCTCGACCTGGTGACCCGCGAGGAGTTCGACGCGGTGCGCGCGACGGCGACCCGGGCACGGGCCGAACAGGAGCGTCTCGAGGCGCGAGTCGCGTTTTTGGAGAGCCGTCTGGCCGAACTGGCCGGCGACACGCCGTCCGACGAGACCGGTCCGAACGCGACATGATCTCACGCCGGGGGGCGACAGTCCCTTGTGATTTCTGGGTTTTTGCCCTTGGGCGCGGGCGAGGACGTGGCCCCGGCCGGGACATCCCGAGTTCCCGCTTGCTCAAACAGGCTCAATTTGGCAGCGTCTCCATTGGCAGCAGGTGCCATGGTTATCGCAAGATGTTGTGGTTCACGGCCCCTGCAAGGTTCGCCGCCCGCTTGAACAGACACTCGGCACCACAAGGGAGGCGTTGCGCATGACCGCCATGACCGCTTGGGACACCGTGATCTCGTCCCCCATCGATATCGTCGAGCAGGTCGTCGTCGCCAAGGAGTGGGCGTTCGAGCGGCCCAGTGACGAAGAGATGGCCGTGCAGCTCCCCGGCCACTGGTGCGATCTCAGCTTCTATGTCTCGTGGGAAGAGATGCTGAGCACCATCCAGTTCACTCTCAGCTTGCAGCTGCGGGTGACGGATGCCAAGCGCGCCGTCCTCTACGAGACCCTGGCGCTGGTCAACGACAAGGTCTGGATGGGGCATTTCTCGCTCTGGCAGGAGGAGGGCCTGCTGGTCTTCCGTCACGCCCTGCCGATGCGCGGCAGCAACGCCCCGACCCAGGAGCAGGTCGAAGATCTGATCCAGAATGCACTGATGGAGTGCGAGCGGTTCTACCCCGCCTTCCAGTATGTGCTGTGGGGCGGCAAGGCCCCCGCCGACGCCCTGGCGGCGGCGATGATCGAGACCGTCGGCGAAGCCTGAGTCGTCGCGCTTGCCCACGTGGCCGCCCAGCCTGCTGCTCGTCGGCTGTGGCAAGATGGGCTCTGCCCTGCTCGCGGGGTGGCTCGATCGTGGCCTCGATGCGGCGACCGTCAGTATCGTCGAGCCCGCGGGCGTGCCCGTCGGCGTGCCGCTGACCGCGGCCGCGGGCATCTATGCCGGGCCGGATGAGCTTCCCGATCGTCTGACGCCGCGCGTCGTCGTCTTTGCGGTCAAGCCGCAGGCGATGGATACGGTGGTGCCGGCCTATCGCCGGTTCGCCTGGCCCGAGACCGTGTTTCTGTCGATTGCCGCGGGGCGGACCCTGGCATCGTTCGCGCGTCTGCTTGGTGGCGGCGCGGCGGTCGTCCGCGCCATGCCCAACACCCCGGCGGCCATCCGGCGCGGCATCACCGCGGCCTGCGGCAACCGGCACGTCGACCTCGCCCAGCGGGATGTGTGCACGGAGCTGCTCGCGGCCGTCGGCGAGGTGGTGTGGGTCGATGACGAGGCGTTGATCGACGCGGTCACCGCCGTTTCGGGCAGCGGTCCCGCCTATGTGTTTCACCTTGTCGAGGCGATGACCGCCGCCGGCATCGCCGCCGGGCTGCCGCCGGACCTGGCGGAGCGGCTGGCGCGGGCGACCGTCACCGGCGCCGCCGCGCTGCTCGATCAGTCCAGCGATACGCCGGCGACGCTGCGCCGGAACGTCACCAGCCCCGGCGGCACCACGGAGGCGGCGCTGGCGGTGCTGCTGGGCGACGATGGGCTGACGCGGCTGATGACCGACGCCGTCGCCGCCGCGGCGCGGCGCTCCCGCGACTTGGCCGGCTGACGCACCGCCCCCTTCCTCCGGGTCGCGGCCGTGGTCGCGGCTCAAGTCAGGTCGGCGGCGACCGGGCCCAGATGCTCGCGCAGCTGGTCGAGGGCCTTCGCCTCGAGCTGCCGCACGCGATCCTTGGAGACGCCGAGCTCCCGGCCGATGGCGGCGAAGGTCGGCCGGACGTCGGCGAAGTAGCGCTGGCGAATGACGAACCGCTCCCGCGGTGGCAGGGACTCGAGGGCGGCGGCGATCGTGGCGCGGGCGAACCGCTGCTGACTGACCGCCGCCAGCCATTGTTCCGGGGTCGGTGCCTCGCTGGCCAGCGCTTCCAGCGGCGGATCGGCCACGACGCCCACGGTCACGGCCGTCTCGGCCCCGACGCTTCGGTCGAAGGAGACCAGCCGGCGGGCCCGCGCCGCCATCTCGGCCGCCATCTCGGACGTACAGGCGCCCATGCGCGCCACCAGGGTCCTCGCCGGAGACGTGGCCGTGTCGGCCGCAGCCCCGTCGGTCGCTGCGCCGTCGTCGTCGGTCTCCCCCGCGGCGCTGCGGCGGCGGGACCATCCGGGCGTGCCGCCGCGCACCATCGACCAGGACCGCCGCACGTAGTCCTGGATGGACGCGCGGATCCACCACATCGCATACGTCGACAGGCGGACACCGCGGCTCGGATCGAACCGCCGCACCGCCTGGAGCAGGCCGAGCGTTCCCTCCTGCAGCAGATCGCTCATCGGCAGGCCGAGCCTGCGATAGGGGCGGGCCATCTTGATGACGACCCTGAGGTGGCTGCAGACCAGGCGCCGGGTGGCGTCGCCGTCACCGGCGCCGGCGCGCCGCGCCAGGTCCCGCTCCTCGTCCCGTTCGAGCAGCGGGTGGCGGTGGGCTTCGCGAAGAATCGCCCTGCCGATGTCCGCGTCGTCGCCGACCAATCTACCACTCCCGACGGTTTCCATCCTTCCAGCGATAGATAACGCCAACCGGCCTTGATACAATCACCCCGTTGCGCATCCTGTCGCCAACCGTCGTCTGCGGGACAACGCCATTGCCGACGCCCGAAATCATCGACCGCCTGATCGACGCCGCATTCACGCGGGCGGCGCGCGACGGCTGGGTCGCGCTGTCCATGGCGGAAATCGCCGCCGATGCCGGCCTGTCGGTCGCCGAGACGTTCGCCGCGGCGCCGAGCAAGACCGCGATCCTGGATGCGCTGCTGCGGCGGGTCGAGGACCGCATGCTGGCCGACGCCGCGCCCGACTTCGCCGAATCACCGCGCGACCGATTGTTCGAGCTGGTGATGCTGCGCTTTGACGCGCTCAGCCCCTATCGCCTCGGGCTCGGGAGCCTGCTGCGCGACCTGCCGGCCGATCCGGTGACGGCACTCAGCCTGCTCCCCGGGCTTGGCTCCCGCCTTGCCCGCGTTCTCGAAGCGGCCGGCGTGTCGACCGGCGGCGTCCTCGGGTTCGTCCGCGTCAACGGCTTCGCGCTGATCTATCTCGATGCGCTCAGGGCGTGGATCGACGACGACAGCCCCGACATGGCGAAGACCATGGCGGTGCTCGATCGTGGGCTGCGCCGCGCCGACTCGCTGATGCACTTTGCCGGCGGTCTGCTGCCGCCGCGGCTGCGTCCGGGTGCAAGGGAGGAGGGCGGCGGCGAGCCCCCCGCGTCCGATCCCGGTGATGACGCC